>NZ_DAOMPX010000004.1:0-133299 GCF_035445025.1 Citricoccus sp.
GGCTTCGTCATGGGCAAGGCCGGCATGGGCACCAAGGGCCACGCCAAGGCCGCGCGCCACTGATGGCGACGGTTCTCGACGAGATCATCGTCGGGGTCCGCCAGGACCTCGAGGCCCGGCGCCGCGAGGTCCCCCTGGCCGCCATGCGGGAGCGGGCCGAGGAGGCCGTGCGGACCCGCCCGGCACGGGACGCCCACGCCGCCCTCGCCGGTGGCCGCGAGGATGCCGGCGGCATCCGGATCATCTCCGAGGTCAAGCGGTCCAGCCCGTCGAAGGGCGCGCTGGCCGAGATCTCCTCGCCGGCCGACCTGGCGCGGCAGTACGAGGCCGGGGGCGCCGCCGCGATCTCCGTGCTCACCGAACAGCACCGCTTCGGCGGGTCGCTGGCCGACCTCGACGCCGTGCGCGCCGCCGTGGGCATCCCGGTGCTGCGCAAGGACTTCACCGTCGACGAGTACATGGTCTACGAGGCCCGCGCCCACGGTGCCGACCTGGTGCTGCTGATCGTCGCGGCCCTGGACGACGCAGAACTGGCCGGACTGCTGCAGCTCACCCACGATCTCGGCATGAACGCCCTCGTGGAGGCGCACACCCCCGAGGAGATCGAGCGGGCCGTCGCCGTGGACGCGCGCATCGTGGGCGTGAACGTGCGCAACCTCAAGACCCTCGACGTCGACCCGCACAACTACCGCAACCTCGCCCCGCACCTTCCCGAGGGCGTGGTCCGGGTGGCGGAGTCCGGGGTGGAGGGACCCGAGCAGGTCGCCGGCTACGCGCAGGACGGTGCCGACGCCGTCCTGGTCGGCGAGGCCCTGGTGAAGCACGGCGACCCGTCCCAGGCGATCCGGGACTTCCGCGCGGCCTCGGTGACGGCCCGGGCCCGCTGACATCCGGCACCACAGCACAGGCACTGAACAGACTGGACCGAGACATGATTGAGCACACCGGCAGCTACCAGAACCAGCCCGGGCCGTACTTCGGCCCGTACGGCGGCCGCTGGATGCCCGAATCCCTGATCGCCGCCCTCGAGGAGGTCGAGCGCACCTTCACCGAGGCCCGTGAGGACCCGGAGTTCATCGCGCGACTGCAGGACCTGTTCACGAATTACGTGAACCGGCCGTCCCTGCTCACCGAGGTGCCCCGGTTCGCCGCCGACACCCCGGGCGTGCGGGTCTTCCTCAAGCGCGAGGACCTCAACCACACCGGTTCGCACAAGATCAACAACGTCATCGGCCAGGCACTGTTGGCGCAGCGGATGGGCAAGACCCGCCTCATCGCCGAGACCGGGGCCGGTCAGCACGGCGTGGCCACCGCCACGGCGGCCGCCCTGTTCGGCATGGAGTGCACCGTCTACATGGGCGAGGTGGACACCCAGCGCCAGGCCCTCAACGTGGCCCGCATGGAGATGCTCGGTGCCGAGGTCGTGGCTGTCACGACCGGTGCCCGCACCCTCAAGGACGCCATCAACGACGCGTTGCGGGACTGGGTCGCCTCCGTGGACACCACCCACTACCTGCTGGGCACGGTCACCGGACCGGCGCCGTTCCCCGCCATGGTCCGCTACTTCCACTCCGTCATCGGCGAGGAGGCCCGCGAGCAGGTCCTGGCCCAGACCGGACGCCTGCCGGACGCCGTGTGCGCCTGCGTGGGCGGCGGATCCAATGCCATGGGCATCTTCCACGGTTTCCTGGACGACCCGGGCGTCGAGCTCTACGGCCTGGAGGCCGGCGGGGAGGGCATGGACACCGGCCGCCACGCCGCCTCCATCAACCTGGGCCGCACGGGCGTGCTGCACGGAGCGCGCACCTACCTCATGCAGGACGAGGACGGACAGACCGTCGACTCGCACTCCATCTCCGCCGGCCTCGACTACCCGGCCGTCGGTCCCGAGCACGCCTGGCTGCACGACACCGGCCGGGCCACGTACGAGCCGGTCACCGACACCGAGTGCATGGACGCCTTCCAGCGGCTGTGCCGGACCGAGGGGATCGTGCCGGCGATCGAGTCCTCCCACGCCCTGGCCGGCGCCCTGCGACTGGCCCGCCGCTGGGCGGACGAGGGTCTCATCGGCCCGGACACGCCCGAGGACGAGCAGAAGATCATCGTCGTGAACCTCTCCGGACGCGGCGACAAGGACGTGGCCACCGCCGCGAAGTACTTCGGGATGCTGCCGGACGCCGAGACCCCCGCCGGCGGGGACGCCGAGGCCGTGGCGGCCCGGCCGGAAGGAGCCCAGAGCTGATGTCCGAGACCGTCAACACCGTGCACTCGCGCACCGCCGAGGCGATCGAGGCCGCCCGCGCGGCCGGGCGCACCGCCCTGATCGGCTACCTGCCCGCCGGGTACCCCACCGTCGAGGACTCCATCGAGGCGGCCGTGGCCCTGGGCAACAACGGGGCGGACGTCATCGAGATCGGCATCCCCTACTCGGACCCGGTCATGGACGGCCCGGTCATCCAGGCGGCCACCAGCCAGGTCCTGGCCGACGGCTTCCGGATCGACTCCGTGTTCGACATCGTCAAGGCCGTCTCGGCACGGACCGACGCGGTCGTGCTCGTGATGACCTACTGGAACATCGTGGACCGGATGGGCGTGGACACCTTCGCCCACCGGCTGTCCGAGGCCGGGGGAGCGGGCATCATCACCCCGGACCTCGTCCCCGAGGAGGCCGGCGACTGGTTCGAGGCCTCGGACCGGTACGGGCTGGACCGGGTCTTCCTCACCGCCCCCAGCTCCACCGACGAGCGGATCAAGCTCGTCGTCGGGTCCAGCCGCGGCTTCGTCTACGGCGTCTCCGTCATGGGCGTCACCGGCGCCCGCACCGAGGTCTCCTCGGCCGCCGAGCAGGTGGTGGCCCGTGCCCATGCGGCCGGTGCCCCGCGCGTGGCGGTCGGGCTGGGGATCTCCCGGCCCGAGCACATCCGCGAGATCGGGCGGTACGCCGACGGCGCGATCGTGGGCACCGCCCTGGTGAGCGCCCTGCGCGACGGCGGCCCGGCCGCCGTCGGGACGCTGACCGCCGAGCTGGCGTCCGGAGCGGTGAGGGACGGGGCCGACGCGTGAACGCGGTGCTGGTCACCGGAGCCATCCCCGCCCCCGGCTGGGACGGATTCCACCTCGGACCGGTGACGGTCCACGCCTACGCGCTGTGCATCATCGCCGGGATCATCGCCGGCCTGTGGCTCGGTACCGCCCGCTGGAAGGCCCGCGGCGGCCCCGAGGGCGGCATCATCGACGTCTCCATCTGGGCGATCCTGTTCGGGCTCGTCGGCGCCCGGCTCTACCACGTGTTCTCCTCGCCGGACGCCTACTTCGGCCCGGGGTTCGACGGCACCGGGGACCTGACGAGGATCTGGCGGGTCTGGGAGGGCGGCCTGGGGATCTGGGGCGCCGTGGCCCTGGGTGCGGTCGGCGCCCTGATCGCCTGCCGGCGGTACGGGTTCAAGCTCTCCGCCTATGCCGACGTCGTGGCCCCCGGCGTGCTGCTGGCCCAGGGCATCGGCCGGCTGGGCAACTACTTCAACCAGGAACTCTTCGGTGGACCCACCACCCTGCCGTGGGGCCTGCAGGTCAGCCCCGAGAGCCCCAACTGGCCCGCCGGGACCCTGGAGGGCACGCTGTTCCACCCCACGTTCCTCTACGAGATGCTGTGGAACCTGGCCGGCGTCGGGCTCCTGCTGCTCATCGACCGGCGACTGCGCCTGCGCCGCGGGATGATGGTCTGGGCCTACGTGGCCTGGTACACGGCCGGGCGCACCTGGATCGAGATGATGCGCATCGACGATGCCGAGATGATCACCCTCTTCGGCGTCACCCAGCGGCTCAACGTGTGGACCTCCCTATTGCTGTTCCTGATCGCCGTGGGCTTCCTCATCGGGCTCTGGGCCACCCGGCCCAGGACCGCCGAGGCGCGGGCCGCCGCCGACTCCGTCTGGAGGCCGGGCCGCGAGCCGTCCGCCGTGGAGGAGGGCCCGGACGCCGCCGCCCCCGCCCCGGCCGGGACCACGCCGGAAACGGAACCGACGCCTGATGGTCACAAAGTTAACGCGGACGAAACACAGAATGAGGGTTTTTCGCGTCGAAACGACGCGTGAGCCCCCCACCGGTCGCTAGTATTTACTCCACTGCACCGGCCACGGGTGACGCGGATGATCTCCAGCGTGCCTGAGCCGTCACCGGGGCCAACGACGTCCCCTTCCACCGCCCGAGTTCGCTCGGCACACCGGAAGGACCTCCATGACGTCACGCCCAGCTGCGGAGAACGCCCCCCGAGACGATGACGCGGCGCTGCCCGACGACAGCGCCGCCGAGGCCATGGCACGGGACCCGAAGAACCCGTTCAACCGCTTCTCCGCCATCCCGCCCGAGCAGGGCCTGTACCGTCCGGACACGGAGACCGAGAACTGCGGCCTGGCCGTGATCGCGACCCTGCGCGGCACGCCCGGCCACGACATCGTCGAGCACGCCCTGGTGGCCCTGCGCAACCTGGAGCACCGCGGCGGCGTCGGCGGCGACGACGGCACCGGCGACGGCGCCGGCCTGCTGATGCAGGTGCCGGACGAGTTCCTGCGCGCCGTCGTGGGCTTCGAGCTGCCCGCCGCCGGGGACTACGCCGTCGGCACCGCCTTCCTGCCCCAGCCCCAGGCCGAGTACGACGAGGCCGTGGCGGGGATCGAGCGACTGGCCGCCGACGAGGGGCTGACCGTGCTGGGCTGGCGCCCGGTCCCGGTCGACGAGACCGTCATCGGTGCCTCCGCGCGATCGGTGATGCCGCGTTTCGAGCAGCTGTTCATCACCGCCGAGGACTCCCTGGACGTGCGCGCCTGGCGGTTGCGCAAGCGGGCCCAGAACCGCTTCGGCGTGTACTTCCCGTCGCTGTCCCCGCAGACCATCGTCTACAAGGGCATGCTGTCCACGGGGCAGCTGCAGCCGTTCTACCCGGACCTGTCCGATCCCCGGTTCAAGACCTCGCTGGGGATCGTGCACTCCCGGTTCTCCACCAACACCTTCCCGTCCTGGCCGCTGGCCCAGCCGTTCCGCACCATCGCCCACAACGGCGAGATCAACACCGTCAAGGGCAACCGCAACTGGATGCGCGCCCGGCAGTCCCTGCTGGACTCTCCCGTGCTCGGCGAGGACCCGGAGAAGCTCTACCCCATCTGCACGCCGGGGGCCTCGGACTCCCAGTCCTTCGACGAGGTGGCCGAGCTGCTGATGCTGGGCGGGCGGCCGCTGAGCCACGCGGTCATGATGATGATCCCGGAGGCCTGGGAGAACCACGGCTCCATGGACCCGGACCGGCGCGCGTTCTACCAGTACCACTCCATGCTCATGGAGCCGTGGGACGGGCCCGCCGCCGTCGCCTTCACGGACGGTCGCCAGGTCGGCGCCGTGCTGGACCGCAACGGCCTGCGCCCGGCCCGCTACTGGGTCACCGACGACGGTCTGGTGGTGCTGGCCTCCGAGGTCGGCGTGCTGCCCCTGGCCCCCGCGCGCGTCGTCCGAAAGGGCCGCGTGGCCCCGGGCCGGATGTTCCTCGTGGACGCCGTGGCCGGCCGGATCATCGAGGACGACGAGGTCAAGGCCGAGGTCGCCGCCGCCAACCCGTGGCGCCGCTGGGTGGCCGAGAACCTGGTGGACCTCGCGGACCTGCCCGAGCGCGAGCACGTGCGCTACTCGGCCCAGTCCGTGGCCCACCGCCAGCGGACCTTCGGCTACACCACCGAGGAGCTGCGCGTGCTCATCGGGCCCATGGCCGCCACGGGTGCAGAGCCCCTCGGCGCCATGGGCACGGACACCCCGATCGCTGTGCTCTCGAAGCGGCCGCGGCTGCTGTTCGACTACTTCACGCAGTCCTTCGCGCAGGTCACCAACCCGCCGCTGGACGCGATCCGCGAGGAACTGGTCACCTCGATGCGCACCTCGATCGGCCCGGACGGCAACCTGCTGTCCACGGAGCAGGTGCGCACCCGGCACGTCAACCTCGAGTTCCCCGTGATCGACAACGACCAGCTGGCCAAGATCGCCAACCTGCGCGAGCAGCCCTCCGAGGGCGGACCCTCGCGCCGCGGCGCCAAGGTCGCCCTGAAGGTGCGCGGCCTGTACCGGGTCGACGCCGGCGCGGCCGGCCTGCGCGCCCGGCTCACCGAGATCTGCGAGCAGGTCTCCACCGCGGTGAACCGCGGGGTGCAGTTCATCGTGCTCTCCGACCGCGACTCCAACGCCCAGTGGGCGCCGATCCCCTCGCTGCTGCTGCTCTCGGCCGTGCACCACCACCTGCTGTCCTCCGCCAACCGGACGCGGGCCTCGCTGCTCGTGGAGGCCGGGGACGTCCGCGAGGTCCACCACGTGGCGGTGCTGATCGGCTACGGCGCCTCGGCCGTCAACCCGTACCTGGCCATGGAGTCCGCCGAGGCGCTCGTGCGCACCGGCGCCATCACCGGCGTCACCGCGGAGCAGGCCGTGGCCAACCTGATCAAGGCCCTGGGCAAGGGCGTGCAGAAGATCATGTCCAAGATGGGCATCTCCACGGTCGCCTCCTACTGCGGCGCCCAGACCTTCGAGGCCATCGGCCTGTCCCGGTCCCTCGTGGACCGGTACTTCGCCGGCACCCACACCCCCATGGGCGGGGTGGGGCTGGAGGTCATCGCCGCGGAGAACCAGCAGCGGCACTGGGCGGCGTACCCGCCGGACGGCAACGACATCGACCCGTACCGCGAGCTGGAGACGGGCGGGGAGTACCAGTGGCGCCGGGACGGGCCGCCGCACCTGTTCAACCCGGAGACGGTGTTCCGGCTGCAGCACTCCACCCGGACCCGCCAGTACGACGTCTTCAAGGACTACACCCGCCGGGTGGACGAGCAGTCCCAGGACCTGATGACCCTGCGCGGACTGCTGCGCCTGAAGACGGGGGTGCGCGAGCCGGTCCCGCTGGACGAGGTGGAGCCGGTCTCCTCGATCGTGAGGCGCTTCTCCACCGGGGCGATGAGCTACGGCTCCATCTCCCGGGAGGCGCACGAGACGCTGGCCATCGCCATGAACCGGCTGGGCGGCAAGTCCAACACCGGTGAGGGCGGAGAGGACCCCGAGCGGCTGCTCGACCCGGAGCGCCGATCGGCGATCAAGCAGATCGCCTCCGGCCGCTTCGGCGTGACCAGCCTGTACCTGGCCACCGCGGACGACCTGCAGATCAAGATGGCCCAGGGCGCCAAGCCCGGCGAGGGCGGCCAGCTGATGGGCACCAAGGTCTACCCCTGGGTGGCGTCCACGCGGCACTCCACGCCCGGGGTGTCCCTGGTGTCCCCGCCGCCGCACCACGACATCTACTCGATCGAGGACCTCGCCGAGCTGATCCACGACCTCAAGCGCGCCAACCCGGCCGCCCGCGTGCACGTCAAGCTCGTCTCCGAGTCCGGGGTGGGCACCGTGGCGGCCGGCGTGACCAAGGCCAAGGCCGACGTCGTGCTCATCTCCGGCCACGACGGCGGCACCGGCGCCTCGCCGCTGAACTCGCTCAAGCACGCCGGCGCCCCCTGGGAGCTGGGCCTGGCCGAGGCCCAGCAGACGCTGATGCTCAACGGGCTGCGCGACCGCGTGGTGGTCCAGGTCGACGGGCAGCTGAAGACCGGCCGGGACGTCGTGATCGCCGCCCTGCTGGGCGCCGAGGAGTACGGCTTCGCCACCGCGCCGCTCGTGGTCTCCGGCTGCATCATGATGCGGGTGTGCCACCTGGACACCTGCCCCGTGGGCGTGGCCACCCAGAACCCCGAGCTGCGCTCCCGCTTCACCGGGACCCCGGAGTTCGTGGTCACCTTCTTCGAGTACATCGCCGAGGAGGTGCGGGAGTACCTCGCCGAGCTGGGCTTCCGGTCCCTCGAGGAGGCGATCGGCCACATCGAGGTCCTCGACCGGGACGAGTCCCTGGACCACTGGAAGACCGGTGGGCTGGACCTGTCCGGCATCCTGTCCGGCTACGATCCGGCCGACCCCGAGAAGGCGCGGCAGCTGCTCAGCCACACGGGGCAGAACCACGAGCTGGACCGGCACTTCGACAACGACCTCATCACCGCCGCCGAGCCGGCGATCGCCACCGGGCAGCCGCTCGAGGTGTCCAAGGCGATCGTCAACACCGACCGTGCCGCCGGGACCATGCTGGGCTACCACGTGACCCGGGCCCGGCTGCTGGACGAGCTGGCGGACGACACCATCACCGTGCGGCTCACGGGCGAGGCCGGACAGTCCCTCGGGGCGTTCGTGCCCGCGGGCATCACCCTGCGGCTCGAGGGCGACGCCAACGACTACGTGGGCAAGGGCCTGTCCGGCGGACGGATCGTCGTGCGCCCGGACGAGCGGGCCGGGTTCGCCGCCGAGGACAACGTCGTGGCGGGCAACGTCATCGGCTACGGGGCCACGTCCGGCGAGCTGTACCTTCGCGGTCGCGTGGGCGAGCGGTTCCTGGTGCGCAACTCGGGGGCCAGCGCCGTCGTGGAGGGCATCGGGGACCACGGCTGCGAGTACATGACCGGTGGCCGGGCCCTGATCCTGGGCCGCACCGGGCGCAACTTCGGGGCCGGCATGTCCGGCGGTGTGGCCTGGGTCCTGGACCTGGACCGCACCGTGATGAACCCGCTGGCGATGGCGAACGGGGACCTGCTGCTGCTGGAACCCCGGCCCGAGGACCGGGAGGCGATCGCCGAACTGCTGGCCCGGCACCACGCCGAGACCGGGTCGCCGGTGGCGGCCCACCTGCTGGCCACGCTGGACGAGGCCCTGCCCCGGTTCACCACCGTGCTGCCGGCCACCTACGACGCCGTGCTCAAGGCCCGCGCGGCCGTCATCGATGAAGGACTGGACCCGGACGGCGTCGACGCCTGGGGTCGGATTCTGGAGGCAACCAATGGCTGATCCCCGTGGATTCCTGACCAACCGCGAACGCCGGGACCGTCCGTCCCGTCCGGTGCCCGTGCGCATCATGGACTTCAAGGACGTCTACGCCCGGCAGGACCCGGCCGTGGTGCGCCAGCAGGCCGGGCGCTGCATGGACTGCGGCGTGCCGTTCTGCCACCAGGGCTGCCCGCTGGGCAACCTCATCCCCGAGTGGAACGACCTGGTCCGCCAGGGCCGGATGGAGGAGGCGGCGGCACGGCTGCACGCCACCAACAACTTCCCCGAGGTCACCGGGCGCATCTGCCCGGCGCCCTGCGAGTCCTCCTGCGTGCTGGGCATCAACCAGCCGGCGGTGACCATCAAGCAGACCGAGGTGTCGATCGCGGACGCCGCCTTCGACAACGACTGGCTCGATCCGGTCATCCCGCAGCGGCTCAACGGGCACACGGTGGCCGTCGTCGGCTCCGGCCCGGCGGGGCTGGCCGCGGCCCAGCAGCTCACGCGGGCCGGGTTCACGGTGGCCGTCTTCGAGCGGGACGAGAAGGTCGGCGGACTGCTGCGCTACGGCATCCCGGACTTCAAGATGGAGAAGGACATCCTGGACCGGCGCATCGAGCAGATGGTCGCCGAGGGCACCCGGTTCCGCACCTCCGTGTCCATCGGCGAGGACATCACGTGGTCCGAACTGCGTGAGCGCTACGACGCCGTCATCATCGCCACCGGTGCGCCCGTGCCGCGCGACCTGCCCGTCACCGGCCGGCACCTGGCCGGGATCCACCCCGCCATGGACTACCTCGTGCAGTCCAACCGGGTGGTGGCCGGCCAGCAGGTCCCGGACCAGATCCGGGCCGACGGCAAGCACGTGATCGTGCTCGGCGGCGGGGACACCGGCGCGGACTGCATCGGCACCGCGCACCGCCATGGCGCGGCCTCCGTCACCACGCTGGCGATCGGCCGGGAACTGCCCACCGAGCGGCCGGAGGACCAGCCCTGGCCCACCATGCCGAAGGTCTTCGAGGTGACCAGCGCCGACGCCGAGGGCGGCACCCGCGAGTACCTGGCCTCGACCGTGGAGTTCCTCGACGACGGCAACGGCCACGTCCGCGCCCTGCGGGTGGCGGAGACCGAGTACCTGCCGGACGGGCGGCGGGTGCCCCGGCCGGGCACCGAACGGGAGATCCCGGCCGACCTCGTGCTGCTGGCCCTCGGGTTCACGGGGGTGGAGGACACCGGGCTGACCCAGGGACCGGACGGCGCCGGCGTCGTGCTCGAGGGCGGCCTGGTCCGCCGGGACCGGCGGTACGAGACGGACACCCCGGGGGTGTTCGTGGCCGGCGACGCAGGGCGCGGGGCCTCGCTGGTGGTGTGGGCGATCGCCGAGGGCCGGGCCTGTGCCCGGGCCGTGGACGAGTCGCTGGAGAGCTGGACCCGCTTGCCCTCCCCGGTGGAGCCCACGGACCGGCCGATCGCGGTGCGCGCCGACGACGGTGCCCTGCGGCCGCGGCGGCGTGAGTACGCCTCCGAGGCGGCCGAGGCCCGGGTGCGCGGATGATCCGGTCGTTCACCCGCACGTCGTCCCGCGTCAGTCCCGGAAGGGACCTTCCGCTCGTTAGGGTGGAACCATGAGACACGCGAAGATCGTTGCCACGTTCGGTCCGGCCACGGAGGGATACGAGAACACCAGGGCGCTGATCGCCGCGGGCGTGGACGTCGCGCGGATGAACATGAGCCACGGCACGTACGAGGTGCACGAGCGGACCTACGCGGACATCCGCCGGGCCGCCACGGACCTGGACCGCCCGGTGGCGGTCTTCGCCGACCTGCAGGGCCCGAAGATCCGGCTGGGCCGGTTCGCCGACGGGCCGCACGCGCTGGCCGTGGGGGACCGGTTCACGATCACCACCCAGGAGGTGGAGGGCACCGCCGAGCGGTGCGGCACCACCTTCAAGGGGCTGCCGCAGGACGTCCGCACCGGGGACACCCTGCTGATCGACGACGGCAAGGTCGCGCTGCGGGCCGTGGAGGTCACGGACACGGACGTGGTCACCGAGGTCACCGTGGCGGGCACCGTGTCCAACAACAAGGGCATCAACCTGCCGGGCGTGGCGGTCAACGTCCCGGCACTGTCGGAGAAGGACGAGGAGGACCTGCGCTGGGCGCTGGACCTCGGCGTGGACATGGTGGCGCTGTCCTTCGTCCGCTCGGCCCAGGACGTGCAACGCGTGCACGAGATCATGGCGGAGCAGGGCCGGAAGGTCCCGGTCATCGCCAAGATCGAGAAGCCGCAGGCGGTGGAGGCCCTGCACGGGATCGTGGACGCGTTCGACGCGATCATGGTGGCCCGCGGCGACCTGGGCGTGGAACTGCCGCTCGAGGACGTCCCGGTGGTGCAGAAGCGGGCCATCGAGCTGGCCCGGCGCTGGGCCAAGCCGGTCATCGTGGCCACGCAGGTGCTCGAGTCGATGATCGACAACCCCCGGCCGACCCGCGCCGAGGCCTCGGACTGCGCCAACGCGGTGCTCGACGGCGCCGACGCCGTGATGCTCTCGGGCGAGACCTCGGTGGGCAAGTACCCGGTGGTCACCGTGGAGACGATGGCCCGGATCATCGAGTCCACCGAGACCCACGGCCTGGACCGGATCCTGCCGCTGGGGTCGCGGCCGAAGACCCGCGGCGGGGCCATCACCCGGGCCGCCGTGGACATCGCCAACCAGCTCGACGTGCGCTACCTGGCCACCTTCACGCAGTCCGGCGACTCGGCCCGGCGGTTGTCCCGGTTGCGGCCGCACCAGATGGTCTACGCGTTCACCCACGTGGAGCACACCCACAACATCCTGTGCCTGTCCTGGGGGGTGTTGCCGAAGATGGTGCCGTTCGCCGACTCCACCGACGAGATGACGGCCCAGGTGGACCGTTCGCTGCTCAAGGAGGGCATCGCCGGGGTCAACGACCTCGTGGTCATCGCGGCCGGTTCGCCTCCCGGCCAGGCGGGTTCCACGAACACGGTCAAGGTGCACCGGATCGGCGACCTCGCGGACTCCGGCGGACTGCTGCAGGGCTACCAGCGTCCGGCGCGGGAACGGGTGGGCGTGTGGCCGGCGCGGTCCCCGCTCTGAGATGATCACGGACACGGACCGCGGCCACCTGCGGCGATGCGTGGAACTGGCCGAGGCGGCCCTGGGGAGCGGGAACGAGCCCTTCGGCTCCGTGCTGGTCTCCGCGGACGGCGCCGTGCTCCTCGAGGACCACAACCGGGTGGGCGGCGGGGACGCCACGCGTCACCCGGAGTTCGCGATCGCCCGGTGGGCCGCCGGGCACCTGAGCCCGGACCAGCGGTCCACGTCCGTGGTCTACACCTCCGGTGAGCACTGCGCCATGTGCTCCGCCGCGCATGCCTGGGTGGGACTGGGACGGATCGTCTACGCCAGTTCGAGTGCCCAGCTGGGCCGGTGGTTCCGCGGGCTGGGAGTCCCGCCCGGACCGGTCGCGGCGCTGTCCATCCGGCAGGTCGCCCCCGGGGTGCCGGTCGACGGCCCGGACGAGGAGCTCGCGGAGCAGGTCCGGAGGCTGCATCACCGCTATCACCGCTATCACCGCTTCGAGGAGGGTGCGGGCTCAGCGGACCCCGCCGGCGGAGTCAGCCCATCTGGTCGATGACCGTCTGGGCCACCTCCCGCATCGTCAGGCGACGGTCCATGGAGGTCTTCTGGATCCACCGGAAGGCCTCGGGCTCGGACAGGTCCAGGGTGGTCGTCAGCACGGACTTCGCCCGGTCCACCAGCTTGCGGGTGGCGAACTGCTCGGTGAGGTCGGAGACCTCGGCCTCCAGGGCGCGCAGCTCCTCGAACCGGGCCACCGCCAACTCGATCGCCGGCACCAGGTCGTTCTCGCTGAAGGGCTTGACCACGTAGGCCATCGCCCCGGCCTGGCGGGCCCGTTCCACCAGCTCTCGCTGGCTGAAGGCGGTCAGCAGCACCACGGGCGCCACCCGGTCCCGGGCGATCTGCTCGGCGGCGGTGATGCCGTCCATGATGGGCATCTTCACGTCCATCAGCACCACGTCCGGCTGCAGCTCCGTGGCCAGCTCCACCGCCCGCTGGCCGTTGTCCGCCTCGCCGACCACCGCATAGCCCTGGGACGAGAGGATCTCCACGATGTCGAGGCGGATCAGCGTCTCGTCCTCGGCGACGACGACGCGCAACGGCTCATCGGTGCTCGGGGCGGTGCTCTCGGTCGGCATGGTGGCTCCTCGCAGGTGGGGACGGTTCACGGGACTCACGGTTCAGCGTATCCCGAGGCCGGGTCCCGGCGGTCGCGCGTGTATCCTTGTGGAGTTGCCTCGCCGGATCCCGGCGGGCCCCAATGGCGGAACTGGCAGACGCGCCGCACTCAAAATGCGGTATCGAGAGATGTGTGGGTTCGAGTCCCACTTGGGGCACTGGCGGCGGGGCGGTGCGACCGCCCGCGGCCGTTAGTCCTTCCGGCGCTCCGGGTCGAGGATCATATTGGTGATCCTCGCGCTGGACAGCCGCCGTCCCTGCTCGTCGGTCATGACGATCTCGTGCGTGGTCAGCGTCCCGCCCAGGTGGATCGGTGTGCAGGTCCCCGTCACGGTGCCCCGCTGGATCCCCCGGTGATGCGTGGCCCCGATCTCGATCCCGACCACCGGCTTGCCGGCGTGCAGGACCGCGGCGATGGACCCCAGGGTCTCGGCCAGCACCAGGTGGGCCCCGCCGTGCAGCAGCCCGGCGTTCTGCTCGTTGCCGGCCACCGGCATGGTGGCGACCATGCGCTCCACGGTCATCTCCTGGAACACGATGCCCATCTTGGCGGTCAGCGGACTGATCCCCAGCCGGCCCAGCCTGCCGTGGATCTCCTCCGGGATCCCCGAGTCCAGCATGAGCCGCCGCAGCTCCTCGGGCGAGGGGTCCGGCGTGACCCCGGGGACGAAGGCGTAGGGGGCCGCGGCGGGGGCGCGTGTCTGGGCTGAGTCCATGAGCATTAGGCTGGCACCCGTGACTGATTCGAGCAATTCCGCACCTGACACCGCCCAGCGACTGCTGGTCATCGACGGCCACTCGATGGCCTTCCGGGCCTTCTACGCCCTGCCGGTGGACAACTTCGTCACGGACACCGGTCAGCACACCAACGCCGTCTACGGCTTCACCACCATGCTGCTGACCATGATCCGCCAGCAGAAGCCCACGCACGTCGCGGTCGCCTTCGACCTGGACACCCCCACCTTCCGCTCCGAGCAGTATGAGGAGTACAAGGCGGGCCGGTCCAAGACCCCGGAGGAGTTCCACGGGCAGGTCGAGCTGATCCAGAAGGTCATGGAGGCCATGAACATCCCCACCATCACGGTGGACGGCTTCGAGGCGGACGACATCGTGGCGACGATGGCGGCCCAGGCCGAGGCGGCCGGCTGGCAGACCCGGGTGGTCTCGGGCGACCGGGACGCGTTCCAGCTCATCACCGACCGGACCCTGGTGCTGTACCCGAAGAAGGGCGTCTCGGACATCCCGCCGATGGACGCCGCCGCGATCGAGGCGAAGTACGGCGTGCCCCCGCAGCGCTACCCGGACCTGGCGGCCCTGGTGGGGGAGAGCGCCGACAACCTGCCGGGCGTGCCGGGCGTGGGCCCGAAGACCGCCGCGAAGTGGATCGGGCTGTACGGCACGGTCGAACAGGTCCTGGAGCACGCCGAGGAGATCAAGGGCAAGGCGGGCCAGTCCCTGCGGGACCACGCCGAGTCCGTCCGCCGCAACCGCAGGCTCAACGCGCTGGTGACGGACATGGACCTGCCCGTGGCGCTGGAGGCCACCGAGCTCGAGCACCCGGACCACGAGCAGATCGAGGACCTCTTCGACGCCCTGCAGTTCAACGCCGTGCGCCAGCGCCTGTTCGACACCCTCGCCGAACGGCTGGGCGGCGAGCCCGAGGCCGCCCCGGTCGAGCAGACCCCGGACTTCGCGGTCGCCACCACCGCCGAGGAGCTGGAGGCGTTCATCACCGCACACGGGGCCAACCTGGTGGGCGTGCACGTGGTCCTGGACGGGCCCGCCATCCTGCCCAAGCGCAAGATCCCGGCCCCCGGGGACTACGGGGTCCCGCTCGGGGCGGCGCTCGTGGCGGAGGGCGCCGCCGTCTACGTCCCCCTGGACACGCCCGACGCCGGCGCCGGCCCGGTGCTGGCCGACTATCTGTCCCAGTCCGGTGCGCAGAAGGCGGTGTACGACCTGAAGGCGGCCGGCAAGGCCCTCAAGGCCTCGGGTGCCCGGACCGCACTGGGGCGCGCCGTGGCGCTGGCCGGCGTCGTGGACGACGTGCTGCTCTCGGCCTACCTGATCTCCCCGGACCGCCGGGGCTACGGCCTGGACGCCCTCGTCCAGGCGTACCTGCAGTCCACCCTCGAGATGGAGGACGACCCGACCCAGGCCGGGGACCAGCTGGAACTGGACCTCGGGGCGGCCGAGGCCGAGGGGGCCGACGCCGGGGCTGCGCTGCTCCAGGCCCGGGCCGCCGCCACCGTCCGCGCAGCCTGGATGGTGCGCCGGTTGTCCGAGGTGTTCGTGCCCCAGCTGCTCGAGCGCGGGGCCCAGCAGCTGCTGCGGGACCTCGAGATCCCGCTGGCCCTGGTGCTCGTGGACATGGAGCTGGCCGGCATCGCCGTGGACCGGCCCGTGCTGGACGGGCTCTTCGAGGAGTTCACCACGCGGATGCAGTCCGCCCAGGAATCGGCGTGGGCCTCCGTGGCGGAGGCCACCGGCGGGGAGAAGGTCAACCTCGGCTCGCCCAAGCAGCTGCAGGCGCTGCTGTTCGAGAAGCTCGACATGCCGCGCACGCGCAAGACCAAGACCGGGTACTCCACGGACGTGGACTCGCTCACCGACCTGCTGGCCCAGACCCAGCACCCCTTCCTCGAGAACCTCATGCTCCACCGGGACGCCACCAAGCTGCGCCAGACCGTGGAGGGACTGCTGGACACGGTGGCCGGGGACGGGCGCATCCACACCACCTACTCGCAGACCGCCGCCGCCACCGGGCGGCTGTCCAGCCTGCACCCGAACCTGCAGAACATCCCGGTCCGGACCGAGGCGGGCCGGAAGATCCGCGAGGTGTTCGTCGTGGGGGAGGGCTACGGCACCCTGCTCACGGCCGACTACTCCCAGATCGAGATGCGCATCATGGCGCACCTGTCCGAGGACGAGGCCCTGATCCAGGCGTTCCGGGAGGGTGAGGACCTGCACCGCTTCGTCGGCGCCCAGGTGTTCGGCGTGGAGCCCCAGGACGTCTCCTCGGAGATGCGCGCCAAGGTCAAGGCCATGAGCTACGGCCTGGCCTACGGGCTGAGCTCCTTCGGCCTCTCCAAGCAGCTCCAGATCCCCGTCGACGAGGCACGGTCCCTCATGAAGGGCTACTTCGACCGCTTCGGCGCGGTGCGCGACTACCTCAAGGAGGTCGTGGCCAAGGCCCGCCAGGACGGTTTCACCGCGACCATCCTGGGCCGGCGCCGCTACCTGCCGGACCTGAACAGCGACAACCGCCAGTTGCGGGACATGGCCGAGCGCGCCGCGCTCAACGCCCCCATCCAGGGCTCGGCGGCGGACATCATCAAGCAGGCCATGCTGGACGTCCAGTCCGGACTGGTGGAGCAGGGACTGCGCTCCCGGCTGCTGCTGCAGGTCCACGACGAACTGGTCCTCGAGGTCCCGGACGAGGAACTCGACGCGGCCACCACCCTGCTCCAGGAGCGGATGGGAGCGGCCGCGGAACTGTCCGTCCCGCTGGACGTGCACGTCGGCGTCGGGCGGAGCTGGCACGATGCCGCGCACTGATCCCGTCCTGCCCGAGGGACTCCGGCTGCATCGCTTCGAGGTCACCGGCCGCCCGGCCGCGGAGGACCCCGCCGCGGCCCTGTTCCTGCGGACCGTCGAGCGCGGCTTCTACGAGCCGGAGCCGACGGGCACCGCACTGGACCAGCTGCTCGGCTACGCCCACGCGGACGGGCGCACCTACACCGGCGTCTACGCGGCCGGTGCCGACCCGGCCGCCGACCGCCCGGTCGGCACCTTCTCCGGTTTCGACAAGCGCCTGCACACCGGCCGGCGCCGGGAGGTCGACGCCCGCCTGATCTCCGAGGTCACCGTCTCCCCGAGCCATCGCCGCCGCGGGATCCTGCGCGCCCTGATGGAGTCGGAACTGGCGATCGCCGCCGAGCGGGGCCTGCCGCTGGCGGCGCTGACCGCCTCCGAGGCCACCATCTACCGCCGCTTCGGCTTCGGCGCGGCCACCGCCCAGCGCTCCGTCGAGGTGGACGTCCGGGGGGACGCCGCCCTGGCGGGACCGGTGACCGGCCGCGTCGAGCTGGTGGAGCCGGGGGACCTGGCCGGGCTGGGCCCGCGGCTGTTCGGGCAGGCCTACCTGCAGACGCCCGGTTCCGTGCAGCGGATGGCCTCCTACGGCGGCCACGAGACGGACACCATCGAGTCGGGCCGTCACGGGAAGGACCAGGGGCTGTTCGCCGCGGTCCACTACGACGACGGCGGGGCGCCCCGCGGGTACGTCACCTACCGGTTCGCCGGCTGGGACTCGGACCCGGCCACCATCCGGGTCTCGCTGCTGTCCGCCACCACGGCGGAGAGCACCCGGGCCCTGTGGTCCTTCCTGGCGAACCTGGACCTCATCGAGCGGGTCAGCTGGCGCGGCGCGCCGGACGACGGCCTGCTGGAGCACCTGTTCGCGGACCACCGCCGGGTGCGCACCACCGGTAGAGAGGACCACCTGTGGCTGCGCTTGCTGGACCTCCCGGCGGCCCTGCGCGGCCGGTCCTGGGCCCGCGACGGTGAGCTGACCCTGCGGGTGCACGACCGCCTCGGGCACACCGCGGGCGACTGGCGCCTGACCGTGGCCGGCGGCGAGGCCGACGTCGTGCCGCTGGGCGCGGACCCGGACCTGGAGCTGGACGTCGCGGACCTGTCCGGGGCCTACCTGGGCGGGGTGTCCGCCGAGGTGCTCCGCCAGGCCGGGAGGATCACCGAGCACCGGATCGGGGCCGCCGCCGCCCTGGCCGGGATGCTGGCGCAGGACCGGCCCGTCCACTGCATGACCGGGTTCTGACGGACGGTGGTCCCGGAGGGCCGCCCCCGGGAGCACGCCCCGCTTTGACCGCGACTTGGGACGGCGGCTAGACTGGCCGAGCACTTTCTGTGCATACCCAATAATCCAAATCAACCCACTATCCGGGTGTCGCGGTCGTCACGTGTGTCCGCCTGGCCCGGCCGAGTGAACAATCCACATCGGAGCCCCTACTACATGACCATTACCTCCACCGCCCCGCAGGTCGCCATCAATGACATTGGCACTGCTGAGGACTTCCTCGCCGCCATTGATGAGACGATCAAGTACTTCAATGACGGCGACCTGGTCGAAGGCACCGTCGTCAAGGTCGACCGCGACGAAGTGCTCCTCGACATCGGCTACAAGACTGAAGGCGTCATCCCGTCCCGGGAACTCTCCATCAAGCATGACGTGGACCCGGATGAGGTCGTCGCCGTGGGCGATAACGTGGAGGCCCTGGTCCTCACCAAGGAGGACAAGGAAGGCCGCCTGATCCTGTCCAAGAAGCGCGCTCAGTACGAGCGTGCCTGGGGCTCCATCGAGAAGATCAAGGAAGAGGACGGCGTCGTCACCGGCACCGTCATCGAGGTCGTCAAGGGCGGCCTCATCGTCGACATCGGCCTGCGCGGCTTCCTGCCCGCCTCCCTCGTCGAGATGCGCCGCGTCCGCGACCTGGCCCCGTACATCGGCCAGGAGCTGGAAGCCAAGATCATCGAGCTGGACAAGAACCGCAACAACGTGGTCCTGTCCCGCCGCGCCTGGCTCGAGCAGACCCAGTCCGAGGTCCGCTCGAACTTCCTGCACAAGCTGGAGAAGGGCCAGGTCCGCACCGGCACCGTCTCCTCCATCGTCAACTTCGGTGCCTTCGTGGACCTGGGCGGCGTGGACGGCCTGGTGCACGTCTCCGAGCTGTCCTGGAAGCACATCGACCACCCGTCCGAGGTCGTCGAGGTGGGCCAGGAGGTCACCGTCGAGGTGCTCGAGGTGGACATGGACCGCGAGCGCGTCTCCCTGTCGCTGAAGGCCACCCAGGAAGACCCGTGGCAGCTGTTCGCCCGCACCCACGCCCTGGGCCAGGTCGTGCCGGGCAAGGTCACCAAGCTGGTTCCGTTCGGTGCGTTCGTGCGCGTCGAGGACGGCATCGAGGGCCTGGTGCACATCTCCGAGCTGGCCTCGCGCCACATCGACACCGCCGAGCAGGTCGTGTCCGTCAACGACGAGCTGTTCGTCAAGGTCATCGACATCGACCTGGAGCGCCGCCGCATCTCGCTGTCCCTCAAGCAGGCCAATGAGGGCGTGGACCCGGAGGGCACCGAGTTCGACCCGGCGCTCTACGGCATGGCTGCCGAGTACGACGACGAGGGCAACTACAAGTACCCCGAGGGCTTCGACCCGGAGTCCAACGAGTGGCTCGAGGGCTTCGAGACCCAGCGCGCCGCGTGGGAGCAGCAGTACGCCGACGCCCAGGCCCGCTGGGAGGCCCACAAGGAGCAGGTGGCCCGCCACCTCAACGAGGACGTCGAGGGTGCGGCTGCCGCCGAGTCCGGCGCCGCCTCCTACTCCTCCGAGGACCGCGGCGAGGCGGACCAGGGCACCCTGGCCTCCGACGAGGCCCTCGCCGCCCTGCGCGAGAAGCTCACCGGCAACTGATCGGCTGAGCCGCTGACCATCCGGACAGCATGACAGGAAGGCCCCGCACCACCACGGTGCGGGGCCTTCCTGCGTCCGGAGTGCGGCAGGCACCTGACCCGCGACGCGGTCCGCCCCGGGCTCGGACACGCCGGGCTCAGTGCCGGGTGCTGACCGTGACCGTGAACGTGCGGTCACGGGCCACCTGCCGGGTGGGGCCCACCCGTCGCTCCAGTTCGGGCCGGTACATCAGGTGCGAGTTCCACACGCACCACAGCTCGCCGCCGGGGCGCAGCACGCGCGCGCCGGCGTCGAACAGCCGCAACGCCACCCGGGTGTCCACCGTGTTGCCGGCGTGGAACGGGGGGTTGAGCACCAGCAGGTCCTCGCTGGCGTCCGGGAAGGAGGCCAGGGCATCGTCCCGGCGGACCTCCACCTGGGCCGCGACGCCGTTGAGCCCGGCCGACAGGACCGTGGAGGCGCAGGCGTCGGCGGACTGGTCGGTGGCGACCACCGTGGCCTCCCGGCCCCCGCTGCGGGCCCGCAACGCGAGGTGGACCGCGATCGTGCCGTTGCCGCAGCCGACGTCTACGGCCCGCCCCACGTCTCCGATCCCCCCGATGTTCTCGAGCAGGAACCGCGTTCCCGGGTCCACGGCGGTGCCCCCGAAGGTGGAACCGTGGGCCGCGAGGGTGACGGTGCCGACGTCGGGCAGGGTGTGCACCGCCGTGCGGGGGAAGGGGGCGGGCCGTCCGCGGGCCGGGCCGCGCGCGGTGAGGACGCGGGACTTGGAGCGGCCGCGCCCGGGGACCACGGAGTCAAAGTAGCGGTTCAGCACGGTGTTCTGCCGCGGGGTCATGTGCTTGTCCCGGCCCGCGGCCAGCAGGAGGACGTCCTGGGCGGCGTGCTCGGCCACGAGGTGCGCCCACTGCTCCAGGGCGTCGAGCGAGCGGGGCAGGACCAGCAGGACGGTGCGCGCCCCGGCCACCAGGGCGGGGTCCACCGCTCCGCGGTGCAGGGTCCCCGGCAGCGGCGTGGCCCACCGGCCGAGGTTGGCCTCCAGGGACCGCTCGTGGGCCAGGGCGTCCTGCCCCACCCGGACGTCGTGACCGGCCGCCAGCAGGGGGAGCGTGAGTGCACCGTGCCGGTCCTCCAGCACCACGACGGCGTCCCGCGCCCCGCTCCCCGCACCGGCGTGCCCGGTGTCCAGCCAGGACTGCAGGGTGTCCAGCAGCAGCAGGTCCGCGGCGTCGTGGGCCTGCAGTCCGGGCGCCTCGGGGTAGGGCCAGCGGGACAGCGCAACGAACGCGAAGCCCTCCGTCAGGGCCGAGCGGTCGACCGGGGGAGTCTGGCCGAACGGGACGGTGGCGTTCACGGCAGGTCCACCCACTCGCTGCCGAGCGTGCGGAACGTCCCGGCCCCGGCCGTGATGGACGCCAGGCGGGCGGCGAACGCCTCTGTCGAGCGGCCGTCGTCGGGCAGGGCCACCGTCACCGTGGCGGAGGAGGCCCCGTAGTCGGTGTCCTGCACCGCGAACCCCGCCGCGCGCAACTCGTTCTCCCAGCGGCCGGCCTCCGCGTGCGGGGCCTCGACCCCGGCGAGCACCATCCGCTGCCGCGCGAGCAGGGGGGCGGTGTCCAGGACGGCGGACACGGCGTCCGAGTAGGCGCGGACCAGTCCGCCGGCACCCAGCTTCACCCCGCCGAAGTAGCGCACGACGACCGCGCAGACGTCCGAGAGGTCGCGTGCGCCTCCGGTGTCCCTCAGGGACAGGGCCTCCAGCATGGGGATGCCCGCGGTCCCGGCCGGCTCACCGTCGTCGGAGGACCGCATCACGTCCCGGTCGGGGCCGAGGATGAAGGCGCTGCACACATGCCGGGCCTCGTGGTGCTGCCGGCGCAACCCGGCGATGAACTCGCGGGCCTGCTGTTCGGTCTCGACCCGGGCCAGGCACCCGATGAAGCGCGAGCGCCTGATCTCCAGTTCGTGGACCACGGGCCGGGCCCGGGCGGATCCGGGGAGCACCGTGAACCGGGTGGCGCGGGACTCCTCGGGCATGCACCCCAGTCTACGGGGGAGTCCTTTGGTACCTTGAATGTCCGTGCCCCCCGCGCACACGTCCCGGCCCACCGGGGCGAGGCCCACATGGAAGCGCCCGTGATGCTCACGCGACTGCACGACAGGCTCGGTCTGCGGACCGGGCCGCACATCTTCTTCATCTCGGCCCTGGTGATCATCCTGTTCACCGCGGCCATGGCGCTGTTCCCCCTCCAGGTGCAGGGGGCCTTCGGGGTGGTGGCCGGGTTCCTGCGCTACGACGCGGGCTGGTTCTACACCTTCGGGGCGTCCCTGATGCTGGTCTTCGCCGTGCTGCTGGCGGCCAGCCGGTACGGGCGGGTGCGGATCGGCGACGACGACGCCGAGCCCGAGTACTCCGGCCTGGCCTGGTTCGGGATGATCTTCGCCGCCGGCGTGGGCGCCGTCCTGATGTTCTGGGGCGTCGCCGAGCCGATGAACCACTACGCGAACCCCCCGCTGTACGGCACGGAGCCGGCCTCGGACACCGCGGCCATGCAGGCCCTGTCCATCTCCAACTTCCACTTCGGGCTGCACATGTGGGCCATCCTCATCGTGCCCGGGCTGGCGTTCGGCTACTTCACGTACAAGCGCAAGCTGCCGCCGCGGGTGTCCTCGGCGTTCCAGCCGCTGCTGGGGGACGGCATCCACGGTCCGTGGGGCAAGGCGATCGACATCATCTCGATCGTGTCCACGGTGTTCGGACTCGCCGTCTCCGTCGGGCTCGGCGCCCTGCAGATCAACTCGGGGATGAACTACGTGCTCGGGGTGCCGATGGCCGGCTGGATCCAGGCGGTGATCATCGCCGTGATCACCGCCGCCGGGCTGGCCTCCGTGCTGGCCGGCATGGACAAGGGCGTCAAGCGGCTGTCCTACGCCAACATCATCATGGCGGTGGCGCTGATGCTCTACGTGCTGATGTGGGGCGCCACGATGGACACCGTGCGCGGGATCGTGGAGTCGGCCGGCGCGTACCTCTCCAACCTGCCGGCCCTGTCCTTCTTCAACGACACCTTCGGCAGCGGGGAGTGGTCCGGCGACTGGACGGTGTTCTACTGGGCGTGGACCGTCACGTGGTCGCCGTTCGTCGGGCTCTTCGTGGCGCGGATCTCCCGCGGGCGCACGATCCGGGAGTTCGTCGTGGCCTGCCTCGGGCTGCCGACGGCCTTCGTCGTCATCTGGATGGGCACCTACGGACTGAACGCGTTCCGCATCGACCGGGACGGGGAGAACGCGGGGAGCCTGACGCAGACGATCGTCGTGGACCAGCAGGTCGAGGCCGCGCTGTTCCAGCTGCTGCAGTCCTTCCCCCTGTACCTGCCCGTGGCGATCTTCGCCCTGGTCATCATCACGGTCTTCTTCGTCACCTCCATCGACTCCGGTGCGCTGGTCATGGACTCCATGGCCAACGGGCACGAGGACGAGGCCCCCCGGCGTCAGCGCGTGTTCTGGACCCTGGCCGTCGGCCTGGTCTGCACGGCCATCCTGACCACCTCGGGCGAGAACGGGCTGAACGCCCTGCAGGAGGTCATCATCGTCATCGGCCTGCCGGTGATGGTCGTCATGCTGCTGCAGTCGGCCATGCTGCTCCAGGCGTTGCGCGAGGACGCCGGTTCGGTGAAGCCGATCCGCACGCGCCAGTGGAAGAAGGTGCTGCCCATCGAGGAGTACCACCGCCGGGCCCAGGACGAGGGGCACGACATCGAGGACTACGTGATCCGTCCCGAGTACGAGGTGGGCACCGAGCCCGAGCACGACACGCACCAGCCGAGGACCTGGCACTGGCAGCAGGCCCAGGGCGAGCGGGCCCTGCTCCACGTCGGGCTGACCGGGGGGATCGCCTCGGGCAAGTCCATCGTCGCCCGCGAACTGGAGTCCCTCGGCGCCCTGGTGATCGATGCCGATGCGCTCTCCCGCCAGGCCGTGGCCCCGGGCTCGGAGGCCCTGGCGGAGATCCGTGAGGTCTTCGGGGCGGACGTCATCACGGGCACCGGAGAGCTGGACCGGCCGGCCCTGGCCCGGATCGTGTTCGGCAACACCAGCGCGAGGGAACGGCTGAACGAGATCATGCACCCGCGGGTCCGCGACGAGGTGGCCCGGTTGGCGCGTGAGGCCGGGCCGGACGCGGTCGTGGTGGTGGACCTGCCCCTGCTGCTCGAGACCGACTCCGTGCGGGACTTCGACGTGGTCCTCACCGTGGAGGCCCCCGCCGAGACCCGGGTCAACCGCCTGGTGCGCGAGCGGCACCTGACCGTGCAGGAGGCGTGGGAGCGGGTCGACGCCCAGGCCACGGACGCCGAGCGGCGGGACGTGGCGGATGCGGTGATCGTCAACGACGGCAGTGTCTCCGACCTGTCCGAGGCGACCGTGCGGTTCTGGGAGGACCACGTCCAGCCCGTCCTGGACGGGGCCCCGGCGACAGGAGACCGCGATGACTGAGACACCGGCCCAGCGGCCCCGGCTGCACATCGGCCTGACCGGGGGCATCGCCTCGGGCAAGTCCACCGTGGCCGCCGAGCTCGCGGACCTGGGGGCCGTCGTCGTCGACGCGGACGCCCTGGCCCGCGCGGTCGTCGCCCCCGGTTCCGAGGGGCTGGCCCTGGTCCGCGAGGCCTTCGGTCCCGCGGCGATCGCCGCGGACGGGACGATGGACCGGGCCGCGGTCGCGGCCCTCGTCTTCAACGACGCCGACGCCCGGGAGCGGCTCAACGGGATCATCCACCCCCTGGTGCGCTCCGAGGGACGGCGCCTGGTCCGCGAGGCCGGGCCCGACGCCGTCGTGGTCCAGGACGTGCCGCTGCTTGTCGAGACCGGGCAGGCCGGCGCCTACGACCTGGTCCTGGTCGTCCAGGCCGACCTGGACGAGCGGGTGGCGCGGATGGTCCGGGACCGGGGGATGACCGAGGAGGCCGCCCGGGCCCGGATCGCCACGCAGGCCACCGACGAACAGCGCCGGGCCGCGGCCGACGTCGTCATCGTCAACGACGCCGGCCTCGAGGACCTGCGCCGGGCCACCCGCCGCTTCTGGGAGGAGTACGTGGCGCCGGTGCTGGACGGCGCCGGGGGCTGAGCGTCCCCGGCGGGGCGCCGTCCGGGACCACCACCGGGACCACCGGTCTCCGCCGGTGGTGAACCGTACTGCCGAGGTGACTCGAACAGCAGTACGGTTAACGGCATGAGTCTGGCGCAGAAGATCAAACGGCAGGTGGCCCCCTTCGAGGTGATCTCGGAGTTCACGCCCTCGGGCGACCAGCCCAAGGCGATCGCCGAACTGGCCGAGCGCGTCCAGGCGGGGGAGAAGGACATGGTCCTGCTGGGTGCCACCGGCACCGGCAAGTCCGCGACGACGGCCTGGCTGATCGAGAAGGTCCAGCGGCCCACGCTGGTGATGGTCCAGAACAAGACCCTGGCCGCGCAGCTGGCGAACGAGTTCCGTGAGCTGCTGCCGAACAACGCCGTCGAGTACTTCGTCTCCTACTACGACTACTACCAGCCCGAGGCCTACGTCCCGCAGTCGGACACCTTCATCGAGAAGGACTCCTCCATCAACGAGGAGGTCGAGCGGCTGCGGCACTCCGCCACCAACGCCCTGCTGACGCGCCGGGACGTCATCGTGGTCGCCACCGTGTCCTGCATCTACGGCCTGGGCACGCCCGAGGAGTACATCCAGCAGATGGTGACGCTGCGCCGCGGGCAGGAGATGGACCGCGACGCGCTGCTGCGCCAGTTCGTGCAGATGCAGTACGTCCGCAACGACCAGGACTTCCACCGCGGGACCTTCCGCGTGCGCGGGGACACCGTGGAGATCATCCCGATGTACGAGGAGCTGGCGATCCGCATCGAGTTCTTCGGGGACGAGATCGAGACCATCCAGACCCTGCACCCGCTCACGGGCCACGTGGTCCGCGAGGAGGAGGAGATGTACATCTTCCCGGCCTCGCACTACGTGGCCGGCGACGAGCGCATGCACAAGGCGATCGGCTCCATCGAGGACGAGCTGCGGGAGCGCCTCCAGGAGTTCGAGTCGCAGAACAAGCTGCTCGAGGCCCAGCGGCTGCGGATGCGCACCACCTATGACCTCGAGATGATGCAGCAGATGGGGTACTGCAACGGCATCGAGAACTACTCGCGGCACATCGACGGCCGGCCGGCCGGCTCGGCCCCGCACTGCCTCCTGGACTACTTCCCGGACGACTTCCTGCTCGTCGTCGACGAGTCCCACGTGACGATCCCGCAGATCGGGGCGATGTACGAGGGCGACATGTCCCGCAAGCGCACCCTCGTGGAGCACGGTTTCCGGCTGCCCTCGGCCATGGACAACCGCCCGCTGAAGTGGGACGAGTTCCTCGAGCGGATCGGCCAGACCGTCTACCTCTCCGCGACGCCCGGCAAGTACGAGCTGTCCCAGGCCGACGGCGTGGTGGAGCAGATCATCCGGCCCACCGGCCTGGTGGACCCCGAACTGGTGGTCAAGCCCACCCAGGGGCAGATCGACGACCTGCTCGAGGAGATCCGGGTGCGCACCGAGCGCGACGAGCGCGTGCTGGTGACGACCCTGACCAAGCGCATGGCCGAGGACCTCACGGAGTACCTGCTCGAGCACGGGGTCAAGGTCGAGTACCTGCACTCGGACGTGGACACGCTGCGCCGCGTGGAGCTGCTGCGCGAGCTGCGCAAGGGCACCTTCGACGTGCTCGTGGGCATCAACCTGCTGCGCGAGGGCCTGGACCTGCCCGAGGTGTCCCTCGTGTCCATCCTGGACGCGGACAAGGAGGGCTTCCTGCGCTCGTCCACCTCGCTCATCCAGACCATCGGCCGTGCCGCCCGCAACGTCTCCGGCCAGGTGCACATGTACGCGGACCGCATCACCGACTCGATGCGCTACGCGATCGACGAGACGAACCGCCGACGCGAGGTGCAGCAGGCGTACAACCGGGAGCACGGCATCGACCCGACGCCGTTGCGCAAGCGGATCGCGGACATCACCGACCAGCTGGCCCGCGAGGACGCGGACTCGGCGGACTTCCTGGCGGGGATGGGCGGCATCAAGTCCGGTTTCGAGTTCGGCAAGGGCAAGCGCGGCTACACCGCGACCATCAGCGACGAGCAGCGCGCGGCGGCCGCCCACACCGTCGCCGGCGGGGACGCGGACCTGGTGGAGCACGACGGCGGCGCCCCGGACTTCGCGAAGCTGCCCGCCAAGGACCTGTCCGACCTGATCGACCAGATGAGCGCGCAGATGCACCAGGCCGCCGTGGACCTCCAGTTCGAGCTCGCGGCCCGGATCCGGGACGAGGTCTCCGAGCTCAAGAAGGAACTGCGGCAGATGCAGCGGGCGGGCCACGCCTGAGACCTGACCGTGGGCAGGGTACACTGGGCCACGGCGTAGGGGAGTATCCCGAACACTGCGGACGTCAGCACGCTGGTCTGACCAGCCGTACGCAGCGGCCTGCCGCACGGCAGGCGGAGAGACTTGCGGCACACACCCAGCGGTGTCCCGTGCCGGCCGTCCCTCGTGCGACGGTCCGGCCGTGGTCACCGGAACCACCACGGAAAGTGACTGCATGGAAATCAATGCGCTGACCTGGATCATCACCATCGCGGTGATCATCGCGCTGCTGCTCTTCGACTACATCTTCCACGTGCGCAAGGCCCACACGCCGACCATCCGGGAGGCGGCCATCTGGTCCGCCATCTACGTCGGCATCGCCCTCGTGTTCGGCCTGGTCTTCTTCGCCTTCGGCGACACCCAGCACGCGATCGAGTACTACGCCGGCTACATCACGGAGAAGGCGCTCAGCGTCGACAACCTCTTCGTCTTCCTGGTCATCATGGCCTCCTTCAAGGTGCCGCGCGAGTACCAGCAGAAGGTGCTGCTGTTCGGCATCACCTTCGCGCTGATCTCCCGGACCGTGTTCATCCTCCTCGGTGCGGCGCTGATCTCCGCCTGGTCGGACGTGTTCTACCTCTTCGGTCTGGCGCTGCTGCTGATCGCGGGCGGCCAGCTCAAGGGCGAGCTCACCGGGGACGAGGAGAACAAGGACGAGGCGGACAACTTCCTGGTCCGCCTGGCCAAGAAGTGGCTCCCCGCCTCCGAGCGCTACGACGGCGACCGGCTGTTCACGTGGGAGAACGGCAAGAAGGTCATGACGCCCATGCTGCTCGTCATGGTCAGCATCGGGCTCACCGACGTCCTGTTCGCCTTCGACTCCATCCCGGCCATCTACGGGCTCACCCAGGATCCGTACATCGTGTTCACGGCCACGGCGTTCTCGCTGATGGGCCTGCGCCAGCTGTTCTTCCTCATCGACGGCCTGCTGGACCGCCTCGTGTACCTGTCCTACGGCCTGGCCGCGATCCTCGGCCTGATCGGCATCAAGCTGATCCTGCACGCGCTGCACGAGAACAACCTGCCGTTCATCAACGGCGGCGAGAACGTCCCGGTGATCGAGATCGAGACGACGGTGTCACTGATGCTCATCGTCGGCATCCTCATCATCACGGTCGTGGCCTCGCTGACCAGCCCCAAGGGGCGCGCCCTGGTGGCCCTGCAGAACGCGGAGAAGTTCTCCTACCGGTACACCAAGCTGGACGAGACGGCGACCGAGGAGGACCGCCGCAAGGCCGAGGCGCTCATGGACAAGTGGACGCACGCGGCCGAACGGGTCTCCCCGCACTACCGCGACGAGCTGCTGGACCACAAGGACAGCTACTCGCAGATCATCCGCACGGCCCACGAGACCCGTCTGGCCTCCGCCCAGGCGGAGGGCCGGGACGTGCCGGCCATCTCGCAGACCATCGTGGACAACGAGGGTCCCACGACCTGATCCCGACCCACCGCACGGGGGCCCGGTCTGGCAGTCGCCAGGCCGGGCCCCCGTCGTCCAGGGCTGGACACCACCCCGGGGACCGGGGTCTATGGTGGCCCCATGTACACGGAGACAGCACCCCAGGCAGACCGTCATGCCCTGAGCCCGGAGCACGCGGAGACCATCCGGGCGTCCTTGCCGGCGGTGGGCGCGAACATCCAGGAGATCACCCGGCTCTTCTACCGCACGATGTTCTCGAAACACCCCGAGCTGCTCGCCAACACCTTCAACCGGGGCAACCAGCGCAGCGGTGAGCAGCAGAAGGCGCTGGCGGCCTCGGTCGCCACCTTCGCCGCCATGCTGGTGGACTCCTCGGCACCGAGTCCCGTCGAGCTGCTGACGCGGATCGGCCACAAGCACGTCTCGCTGGGCATCACCGAGGACCAGTACCAGATCGTCCACGACAACCTGTTCCACGCGATCGTGGAGGTCCTGGGCGACGCGGTCACCCCTGAGGTCGCCGAGGCCTGGGACCGCGTCTACTGGATCATGGCGGACGTCCTGGTCAGCTTCGAGAAGGGCCTCTACGACTCCGCGGGGGTGCCGCCCGGAGACGTCTTCGTGCCCGCGCGGCTGGCCCGGCGCGAGCAGCTGACGGGATCCGTGATGAGGTACTCCTTCGAGGCCGAGGGCTTCTCCCAGACCCAGCCCGGCCAGTACACCTCCCTGGGCGTGAGCCTGCCGGACGGTGCCCGGCAGCTGCGCCAGTACTCCCTCGTGGAATGGGACGACCGGGGCTTCTCCGTGGCCGTCCAGCGGGACGGCGAGGTCAGCTCCCACCTGCAGGACCACGTGCGGGAGGGGGACACGATCGAGGCCACCCTGCCCGCCGGACACCTGGTGCTGCACCAGTTCACCTCGCCGATCGTGACGGTCAGCCAGGGCATCGGCTCCACCCCGATGGCCGGGATACTGATGGCGCTGATCCGGCGGCTGGACACTGAGCAGGGGGCGCAGTCCGCTCCGGAGCACCCGATCACCGTGCTGCACGCCGACTCCTCCGAGGCCGACTACGCCTTCGGGGAGCTGGCCCAGTCGGTGACGTCCCGCCTGCACGCGCCGCTCGTGACCGCCTTCCGGGACCAGGGCCAGCGACTGGACCTGAAGGCCCTGTCCGAGGACGGCACCCTGCCGGCGGGCGCGCAGTGGTACCTGTGCGGCGGCAACGCGTTCCTGCAGGACATCCGCGACCAGATCGAGGAGCACAAGACCACCCTGTTCCCCGTGGAGGTCCACTTCGAGCTGTTCAGCCCGAACGACTGGCTGCTGCGCTGAGCGGCGTCCGCCTCAGCCCGTCATCTCCAGCAGCCGCTTCAGGATGGCCGGGCCGTCGTCGCCGATGCCGTCGTGGTGGAATGCGTCGGTCTCCCACACGGTGAGGCACCGGACCCGTCCGGCCGTCTGCAGGGAGAGGTCCCGGTCCACGTACACGTCGTGCGTGTAGACCGCGGCGGCCGTCGGCACCGAGTTGGCGGCGAGCGTGTCCGGGTCGTAGAGCGGTCCCCAGTCGGTGCGGCCCGCCAGCGCCTCGGCCACCGCGCGCAGCGGCCGCAGCGCCGGGTCGAGGTCCGCGTACCAGTCGAAGACCATCTCCCCGGTCAGCAACGGCACCGCCGTGCGGTCCGGGTCGAAGTCGGCCAGGTCCGCCGACCCGGTGAGCAGCCGCTGCGCGGCCCAGCCGGTGTCCGTCCCGCCCGTGTCCGAACGCACGGCACCGGTGCTGGCCGGCTGCGCGTAGATCGACTCGTGCATCACCAGGTAGAGCGGGTTGGTGGCCCGTGAGACCTGCTGGTAGAGCCCGTGCAGGAAGGTGTCGGAGAGCTCGGGGCATCCGGGGCCGGCGAAGGCCTCCTGCAGGAGGTAGTGCAGCTGGTCCACGCGGGTGTTGCCCCCCAAGAGCATCCCCAGCGCCTGGACCCGGCCGACGGTCACGGGCGAACCGTCGGGCAGGCGCGCGGCACCGCCCCGGGCCACCTCGTAGACGCGGGCCAGCACGTCCCGGTCCTGCGGGAAGCGGGAGAAGTACTCCTCATTGCGGTGCCGCATCCGCCGGTAGGTGGCGCGGTAGACCTGCTCGGCGTGGCCGTCCAGGGGGGCCAGTCCGCCGGTGATCAGGGCCCGTTCCACGCCCTCCGGGTGCCAGGAGAGGTAACTGAGGGCGCAGAAGCCGCCGAAGCTCTGCCCGAAGACGGTCCACGGCCCGGAGCCGAGGGCGAGCCGGATCGCCTCGGCGTCCTGCACGATCGACGGCGCCCGGAAGTGCACGAGGTACTCCGCCTGCTGCCGGGCGGTCCCCTCGGCCGGCAGGGTATGACGGGTGACGGGGGAGGAGAGCCCGGTACCGCGCTGGTCCAGCATGAGGATCCGGAAGTCGGCGGCCGCCTGCTTCATCCAGCCACCGAGCCTGGCCTGGCGCATGCCCTTGCCCCCGGGCCCGCCCTGCAGGAATACCAGCCAGGGCAGCTCCTGCCGCCTCCCACGGTGGGCGGCGGCCACGTACTCGCGGGCGAAGACGGTGATGGTCCGGCCGTGCGGCGCCGCGTGGTCCAGGGGGACCTCGAACCAGTGGTCGGCGATCCGCGTGCCGTCCAGCAACGTGGCCCGGGGACCGGCCCGGTGCGCGGCGGGACGCGGGGGAGCGAAGGTGCGGGGGTCACCGGCGACGAGGGCACTCACCCCCGTGCGCCCGCCATCCCGGTCGTCGGCCGGGCGGCGTGCCCGACGCCGGCCCCCGCGGCCTCGCCGGCCCGCTGCAGGGCGCCACCGGCGAGCCGGAAGGTCGTCCACTCGTCCATCGGCTCGGCCCCGAGGGAGCGGTAGAACCCGATGGACGGCTCGTTCCAGTCCAGGACCGTCCACTCCAGCCGGGCGTAACCGCGCCGGGAGCAGATCCCGGCCAGGTGCTCCAGCAGCCGCCGGCCGTGCCCGCGCCCGCGGACCGCGGGATCCACGTAGAGGTCCTCGAGCCAGATGCCGTGCGTGCCCTCCCAGGTCGAGTAGTTCAGGAACCACAGGGCCAGGCCGACCACCCGGGGCGCGGCGTCGGACGCGTCGTCCGCCACGTCCTCCACGACGTGGCAGAACACGGCCGGATGCTCACCGAACAGGTGCCGGTGCAGTTCCTCCTCGGTGTTCCGGACCGCGTCGGGCTCCCGTTCGTAGGTCGCCAGGTCGCGGATCAGCCGCAGGATGTCCGGAACGTCCGTGGGGCGGGCCGGCCGGATGCCGTTCGTCATGGTCGCTGTCTCCATCGTCCTGTCCTTCCTCTCTGTCCTGTCCGTCCTGTCCCGTCCCGTCATCACACGGCCCAGCCGGGCTCGGGCGGGCCCACCGAGACCACCAGGATCACGGGGTGGCCCAGCTCGTCCGAGGCGTCCAGGTCCACGACGGCGTTGATGCCCCAGTCCAGGTTCTGCTCGGGGTCCACGAGGACCTGCCGGACGGCCCACCACCGGGAGCCGGACACTCCGGCCGGCGCGCCGCCGCCGGGCCCGGCCGCCGGGGACGTGTCCACCCGGAAGTACTGGGGACCCCGGGCGGCGGCGCCGTCGTCGATGTCCTCGTAGTCCCCGAAGTACCCGTCCAGGGCCTCGGCCCAGTCGTGCGTGGTGAACGAGTCCCCGGCGGAGGCGCCGAGCTCGCCCAGGGCGCGGTCCTGCTCGTCCCCGAACAACCGCACGCGGCGGAACATCGCGTTGCGGACCATCACGGTGAAGACGGTCCGGTTGGCCGTCAGCCGCGGCGGCTCGGGCGGGGCGAGCTGCTCGTGGTCCTTCTTGAGCTCCTCGATGTCCCCGGCCAGCAGGTCCTCCCACTCCTCGATGAGCGAGGAGTCGGTCTGCTTGACGATCTCGTCCAGCCAGGCCATCAGCACGTCCAGCTCATCGTCCCGGACGTCCTGCGGGATGGTCTGGCGCAGCGCCTTGACCGCGTCCGTGAGGTAGCGCAGCAACACGCCCTCGGACCGGGCCAGTCCGTAGAAGTTCACGTAGTCGGTGAAGCCCATGGCCCGTTCGTACATGTCCCGCACCACGGACTTCGGCGTCAGCTCGAAGTCGTTGAGCCACGGGGCGGAGGCGCGGTAGGTCTCGAAGGACTGCTCCAGCAGCTCCGCCAGGGGTTGCGGGTGGGTGACCTCGTCCAGCGCGTTCATCCGGTCCGTGTAGTCCATGCCCTCGGCCTTCATGGCGGCCACCGCCTCGCCGCGCGCCTTCTTCACCTGGGCGGAGAGCACCTGCCGGGGCGGTTCCAGCGTGGCCTCCACGATCGAGACCATGTCCAGGGCGTACCCCGGCTCCGCGGGGTCCAGCAGCTCGAAGGCGGCCAGGGCGAAGGGGGAGAGCGGCTGGTTGAGGGCGAAGTTCGGCTGCAGGTCCACCGTCAGGTCCACCGTGCGGCCCTCGGCGTCCGGCTCCTGCAGCTTCTCCACGACGCCGGTCGCCAGCAGCTCGCGGAAGATCCCCAGGGCGCGGCGCATCAGGGCGGCCTGCCGGGCCGGTGTCTCGTGGCTGTTGCGGATCAGCCGTCGCACGGCGATCACCGGGTCACCGGGCCGGTCCAGGATGTTCAGCAGCATCGCGTGGCTGATCCGCAGGTGGCTGGACATGGCCTCCGGCTCGGCCTCCACGAGGCGCTCGAAGGTCGCCTTGCCCCAGGACACGAACCCCTTCGGCGGGGTCTTCTTCGGCGAGGACTTCGCGGACTGCTTCATCCGCTTGGACCGTTCGGACTCGTCCTTGACGCCGGCGAACTTGGCCGCCAGCTTCTCCTGGTTCCGGGCGTTCTCGATCACGTGCTCGGGGGCCTGGACGACCACCAGCCCGGAGGTGTCGAACCCGGCGCGACCGGCCCGGCCGGCGATCTGGTGGAACTCCCGGGCGTTGAGGATCCGGGTGCGTTCGCCGTCGTACTTGCTCAGCGCCGTGATGAGCACGGTGCGGATCGGCACGTTGATGCCCACCCCGAGTGTGTCCGTCCCGCAGATGACCTTGAGCAGGCCCTCCTGGGCGAGGCGTTCGACCAGGCGCCGGTACTTGGGCAGCATCCCGGCGTGGTGGACGCCGATCCCGGACCGGATGAGCCGGTTGAGCGTCTTGCCGAACCCCGCGGAGAACGCGAAACCGGCGATCCGCTCCGCGATCGCGTCCTTCTCGGAGCGGGTGGCCACGGACACCGAGGACAGGGACTGCGCCCGCTCCACGGCGTCCAGCTGGGAGAAGTGCACCACGTACACCGGAGCCTGCCGGGTCTCCACGAGCTCGGCGACCTTGTCCTGGACGTGGTCCTCGGACCACTCGTAGGTCAGCGGGATGGGGCGCTCGGCGTGGGCCACCGTGGTGGTGGGCCGGCCGGTCCGTTCCGTGAGGTCCTCCTCGAAGCGGCTCGTGTCCCCCAGCGTGGCGCTCATCAGCAGGAACTGCGCCTGGGGCAGCTCCAGGAGGGGCACCTGCCACGCCCAGCCGCGCTGGGGGTCGGCGTAGAAGTGGAACTCGTCCATCACCACCGGGCCGACGTCCAGTCCGGATCCCTCCCGCAGGGCCTGGTTGGCCAGGATCTCCGCGGTGCAGCAGATGATGGGGGCGTCACCGTTGACGGAGGAGTCGCCGGTGACCATCCCGACGTTCTCCGCCCCGAAGACGTCCACGAGGGCGAAGAACTTCTCGGACACCAGGGCCTTGATGGGCGCGGTGTAGTAGGTCCGCTGCCCGCGGGCGAGGGCGTGGAAGTGCGCGGCCAGGGCCACGAGGGACTTCCCGGACCCGGTGGGCGTGGCCAGGACGACGTTGTTGTCCTGCACCAGTTCCATGACCGCCTCGTCCTGGGCGGGATAGAGGGTGATCCCCCGGGACCGCGTCCAGTCCAGGAAGGACTCATAGACGGCATCGGGGGACAGCCGGGGAGCGTCCGGGGCGGGGATCAGGTCGGAGAGCAGCATCCCTGCCAGCCTAGTTGGCGTTCCGGGGTGGGTTCGTGTCCTCCCGCGTCATCCCACGGGTACGGTCCGGGCCGGCGGGCGCTAGCGTGGAACCATGCGCGACTTCACCTGGGATCCGGAGCAGTACAGCGTCTTCGCCGACCGCCGGGCCCGGCCCTACCGCGACCTGACGGCCCGGATCCGTATCGCCGATCCCCGAGTGGTCGTGGACCTCGGCTGCGGCCCCGGCAACATGACGGCCACCCTCGCCGAGCGCTGGCCCGACGCGCACGTGACCGGACTGGACTCCTCGGCGGACATGGTGGACACCGCCCGCCGGCTGGCCGCCGAGCCGGGGGCGCCGGCCAACCTGTCCTTCGAGCAGGTGGACGCCCAGCGCTGGCAACCGGGCGCCGACGTCGACGTGGTGGTCTCCAACGCCATGCTCCAGTGGATCCCGGACCACCGCGACCTGGTCGCCGGCTGGCTGGCCGCCCTCCGGCCGGGGGCCTGGTTCGCCGTCCAGGTGCCCGGGAACTTCGAGGCACCCTCCCACGCCACCATGGCCGAGCTGTCCCGCCGCCCGGAGTACGCGGCGGCGCTGGAGGGCGTGATGGAACGCGAGTCCGTCTACACCACCGAGGAGTACCTGGAGACCCTGATCGCGGCCGGCTATGAGGCCGACGTCTGGGAGACCACCTACTCCCAGCCGCTCACCGGGTCCGATCCCGTCTATGACTGGGTCCGCGGGGCGGCGCTGCGTCCGTCGCTGCAGCGGCTGGAGGAGGCTGACCGGCGCGACGGCACGAACCTGGTGGAACGGTACGTGGAGGAGTACAAGCGCATCATGCGCGCCTCCTACCCGACCTACCTCACCCCGGACGGGGTGCGGCTGACCGACTACCCGTTCCGCCGCATCTTCGTGGTCGGGGTCAAGAGCGACCTGGCGCCCAGCATCTGAGCCGGGCCGTTCACCAGCCGCGCTCGCGCCACTGCGCCAGGTGCGGTCGCTCCGCGCCGAGCGTGGTCGGGTCCCCGTGGCCGGGATGCACGATCATGTCGTCCGGGTACACGTCGAACAGCCTGCCCACCACGTCGGCGAACAGGGACTCGAACCGCTGCGGGTCCTGCTGCGTGTTGCCCACGCCCCCGGGGAACAGCGAATCGCCGCTGAAGCACAGCGGCGGCCCGTCCTCGGGCTCGTAGACCAGGGCCACCGAGCCGGGGGTGTGGCCGCGGAGCCCGACGACGGCCAGCGAGATCCCGTTGAAGGCCGCGGTGTCCCCGTGGTTCAGCAGGACCTTGGCGGCCACGCCGGTGGCCTCCTCGATCGCGGCGGCGTCCGCGGTCCCCGCGGCCGTGGGCACGCCCGTGGACTCCGCCACCGCGGCCAGCGCCCGGACGTGGTCCCAGTGCTGGTGGGTGGTGATGATCACCGCGAGCTTGAGCTCGCAGGGGGTGTCCTCGCGCGCCGACTCCAGCAGTTCCCGGACCGCCTCCGCGTCGTCCGCGGCATCGATCAGCACCTGGGTCCCGGAGGTCTTCGAGGTCAGGACGTAGACGTTGTTCGCCATCTCGGAGACCGAGCGTTGTCGGACCGTCACTTGGGGCAGGTCGTGCAGCAGCCGGATCGGTGAGGTGGAAGAAGGCATGCGACCCAGTCTAGGGACGTTGACGCTCCGAAGGGCAAGGCCGCCGGGGAGGTCAAGACCCGGTCCGCGCCGTTCGCTAGGGTGGGGCCATCAGCGGGTGCACGGCAGACGGGGGAGTGCTGGTGGAGGACGAGAGCGCGGCGCGGGCGCCGCAGCAGGGATCGGTGCCGGCCTGGCTCGTCAAGGCCCTGGCCATCAACACCTCCTCCACCGTCCCGCCGTTCGAGCAGGTCCGCACCGGACTGCTCGACCTCATCCACCGCAACCGGTTGCCGGTCGGCACCAAGCTGCCGACCGTGCGCGGTCTCGCGGCCGCCCTGGGGGTCGCCGCCAACACCGTGGCGCGCGCCTACAAGGAACTGGAGCAGGCCGGCGTCGTCACGGCCCGGCCCCGGCTGGGCACCGTGGTGGCCCGCGGCGGCGACGACGCCGAGGACCGGCTGGCCGCGGCGGCCACCGCCTACGCGGAGGCCGCGCAGGCCCTCGGGTTCACGCGGCGCCAGGCGGTCCGGCAGCTCGAGGCCGTCTACCCGCCGTCCTGAGCACGGGCGGCGGTGCCGCAGGCGCGCCCGGGGCCGGTTACGCTCTCGGCCGACGTTTCGAAGATGTCTTCGAAGGCGTCCTCCAATAGACTGGACGGCGTGCCCGATACCCCTCTGACGATCACTGACCAGACCATTCCACCCACCACCGCCCGCGGCCTGGCCTCGGGCCCGGACAGCGGTGGCCATCGCCACGACCCGGACCGGATCGTGGTCAAGGGAGCCCGGGAACACAACCTGAAGAACGTCGACCTGGACATCCCCCGGGACTCGCTCGTGGTCTTCACCGGGCTGTCCGGGTCCGGGAAGTCCTCCCTGGCCTTCGACACGATCTTCGCGGAGGGCCAGCGCCGGTACGTGGAGTCCCTGTCCTCCTACGCGCGCATGTTCCTGGGCCGGGTGGACAAGCCCTCGGTCGACTTCATCGAGGGCCTGTCCCCGGCGGTGTCGATCGACCAGAAGTCGACGAACCGGAACCCGCGGTCCACCGTCGGCACGATCACCGAGGTCTACGACTACATGCGCCTGCTGTGGGCGCGGATCGGCGTGCCGCACTGCCCCGAGTGCGGGGAGCCGGCCTCCAGGCAGTCACCCCAGCAGATCGTCGACCAGTTGTCCGAACTGCCGGGGAAGACCCGCTTCCAGGTGCTGGCCCCCGTGGCCCGGGGCCGCAAGGGCGAGTTCGTGGACGTCTTCTCCTCCCTGGCCACCCAGGGCTTCTCGCGCGCCATCGTCGACGGCGAGCTCATCCAGCTCTCCGACCCGCCCAAGCTGAAGAAGCAGGTCAAGCACACCATCGCCGTGGTCGTGGACCGGCTGGCGATGAAGGACGGGATCCGCCAGCGGCTCACCGACTCCGTGGAGACGGCGCTGAAGCTCGCCGACGGCCTCGTGGTGGTGGACTTCGTGGACGTGGACGCCGGGGTGGATCCGGAGAAGGCCAACGCCGGTGAGTGGGACGCCGTGGACGCTGAGGGGAACCGCAAGTACCGCTCCTTCTCGGAGAAGCTGTCCTGCCCCAACGGCCACCAGCTGTCCATCGACGAGATCGAGCCGCGGTCGTTCTCCTTCAACAACCCGTTCGGGGCCTGCTCGGTCTGCACCGGCATCGGCACCCGGCTCGAGGTGGACGAGGACCTGGTGGTCCCCGACCCCGACCTCTCCCTCGCCGAGGGCGCCATCGCGCCCTGGTCCATGGGCAAGTCCACGTCCGAGTACTGGAAGCGCCTGCTGTCCGGCCTCGCCGACGAGGTCGGGTTCTCCATGGACACGCCGTGGAAGAAGCTGCCCGCCGCGGCCCGCAAGGCCGTACTGCACGGCAAGGACTTCAAGGTCGTGGTCCAGTACCGCAACCGCTTCGGCCGCGAACGCCGGTACACTACCGGCTTCGAGGGCGTGATCGACTACATCCACCGCAAGCACCTGGAGACCGAGTCGGACAACGCGCGGGACCGCTACGAGTCCTACATGCGCGAGATCCCCTGCGCCGCCTGCAACGGCACGCGGCTGAACCCGACGTCGCTCTCCGTGCTGGTCGGCGGGAAGTCCATCGCCGAGGCCTCGGTCCTGCCCATGCGGGACGCCATCACCTTCCTCGAGGCACTGGAGCTGTCCGCCCGCGACCGGCAGATCGCCGACCAGGTCCTCAAGGAGATCCTGGCCCGGCTGCACTTCATGCTCGACGTCGGCCTCGACTACCTGAACCTGGAGCGCCCGGCGGGAACGCTCTCCGGCGGCGAGGCCCAGCGCATCCGGCTGGCCACCCAGATCGGCTCCGGACTGGTGGGCGTCCTCTACGTCCTGGACGAGCCGTCCATCGGGCTGCACCAGCGGGACAACCGCCGGCTGATCGAGACCCTCAACCGGCTCCGCGACCTGGGCAACACCCTGATCGTGGTGGAGCACGACGAGGACACCATCGCCGAGGCCGACTGGATCGTGGACATCGGTCCCCGGGCCGGCGAGCACGGCGGCGAGGTGGTCCACTCCGGGTCCCTCGAGGACCTGAAGGCCAACGAGCGCTCGATCACCGGGGACTACCTCTCCGGCCGCCGCGCCATCACGCTGCCGGCCGAGCGCCGCCCCGTGGACAAGGACCGCAAGCTCACCGTGGTCGGGGCGCGGGAGAACAACCTGCAGGACGTCACCGTGGACTTCCCCCTCGGGGTGCTCACCGCGGTCACGGGCGTCTCCGGCTCGGGCAAGTCCACCCTGGTCAACGAGATCCTCTACAAGGTGCTGGCGAACCAGCTCAACAACGCCCGCCACGTTCCCGGCCGGCACAAGCGCGTGAACGGCCTCGAGCACCTCGACAAGGTCGTGCACGTGGACCAGAGTCCGATCGGGCGCACGCCGCGGTCCAACGCGGCGACCTACACGGGCGTGTTCGACACCATCCGCAAGCTGTTCGCGGACACCCAGGAGGCCAAGGTCCGCGGCTACCAGCCCGGCAGGTTCTCGTTCAACATCAAGGGCGGCCGCTGCGAGTCCTGCTCCGGGGACGGCACCCTGAAGATCGAGATGAACTTCCTGCCGGACGTCTACGTGCCCTGCGAGGTCTGCCACGGCGCCCGGTACAACCGCGAGACCCTCGAGGTGCACTACAAGGGCAAGAACATCGCCGAGGTGCTGGACATGCCGATCGAGGAGGCCGCCGAGTTCTTCTCCGCCTACTCCAAGATCTCGCGGTACCTCAACACGATGGTGGACGTCGGCCTGGGCTACGTCAGGCTCGGCCAGCCGGCCACCACGCTCTCCGGCGGCGAGGCCCAGCGCGTCAAGCTCTCCGCCGAGCTGCAGAAGCGCTCGAACGGCCGCTCGATCTACGTGCTGGACGAGCCGACCACCGGCCTGCACTTCGAGGACATCCGCAAGCTGCTCGGCGTGCTGCAGTCCCTGGTGGAGAAGGGCAACACCGTCATCACCATCGAGCACAACCTGGACGTCATCAAGTCGGCCGACCACCTGATCGACCTCGGTCCCGAGGGCGGTTCCGGCGGTGGCACCATCGTGGCGACGGGCACCCCGGAGCAGGTGGCGAAGAACCCGGCGAGCCACACCGGCCGGTTCCTCGCCGAGGTCCTGTGACGGCGGCGACGCCCGCCACCGGCAGCCCCCGTCCGGCCGTCCTGCTGGACCTGGACGGCACCCTCGTGGACCCCGCGGGGGCCATCACCGGGGGCATCGCGGCGACCCTGGCCCGCCACGGGCTGCCCGTGCCGGGACCGGAGCGGCTGCGCGCACTGGTCGGCCCCCCGTTGCGGGAGGGACTGCGGAGCCTGGACGGGGTGACCGAGGACAACCTGCTGGTCCTGATCCGCGAGTACCGCGCCGGCTACCGGGACCACGGGATGGCCGCGAGCGTGGTCTACCCGGGCATCCGCGAGGCGCTGGAGGACCTGGGCCGGGACCACGACCTGGTGGTGGCGACCTCGAAGCCGGTCTCGAGTGCACGCCGGCTGCTGGGCATCCACGGCCTGGACCACCACTTCGTGGCCATCTGCGGCTCCAGCGACGACGAGACCGCGCCCGTCCCGCCCGGGGGCACCAAGGTGCAGGCGATGGCCGAGGCCCTGGCCGCCGTCGGGATGGACGGGGGCGGGAAGCCGCGTGCCGTGATGGTGGGCGACCGGCACTTCGACCTCGACGGTGCCGCGCACCACGGCCTGCCCGGCATCGGGGTGCTGTGGGGCTTCGGCGAGCGGGACGAGCTGACCGCCGCCGGGGCCGAGGCCCTGTGCGACAGCCCGGCGGAACTGCCCGCGCTGTGCCGGTGCCTGCTGGGCGAGCGGGCCATCCAGCACTGAGCACACTATGATGGACCGGTCCGCCGGTCCTCAACGGAACCGGTGCGGACCAGCACGTACCCACGCAGCGAGAGGATGGACATGGCGACCAACGAGGCCGTGCGCTGGGGGTTCCGTGCCGCCCTGAAGGTCTCCTGCCGCCCCACCGTCACCGGGCTCGAGAACGTCCCGCGGACCGGCGGGTTCATCGTGGCCAGCAATCACCTGTCCTTCCTGGACTCGGTGATCCTGCAGGCGCTCATGCCGCGGATGGTCCACTTCTTCGCCAAGTCCGAGTACTTCACGCAGCCGGGCCTCAAGGGCCGGGTGATGAAGGGCTTCTTCGAGTCCGTCGGGTCGATCCCCGTCCAGCGCGACCAGCAGGCCGCCTCCGTGGCCGCGCTCGACCAGCTGGTGGAACTCGTGGAGGCCGGGTCCGGCGTGGGGATCTACCCGGAGGGAACGCGCAGCCGGGACGGGCGGCTCTACAAGGGCCGCACCGGCGTCGGCTGGCTCGCGCTGGCCACCGGCATGCCGGTGGTCCCCGTGGGGTTGCGGGGCACGGACCGGCTCCAGCCGCCGGGCACGAACCGCGTCACCCCGCACCACTTCAGCCTGACCGTGGGCGAACCCCTCCAGTTCGAGCACCTCGGTCGCAAGCACCCGCTGCCGCCGCGCAAGCAGGCCACCGCCCAGGTCATGGAGGCGATCGCCGCGCTCACCGGCCAGGAGCGGGTGGAGCAGTACAACGCCCCGGTCGGCGGGCCCCGGGACTGATGCGGGACTGATGCGCCATGGCTGATCCGGCCAGCTACCGGCCGAGGCCCGGTGAGGTTCCCACCTCCCCGGGGGTGTACCGTTTCCGCGACCCGGACGGCCGGGTCGTCTACGTGGGCAAGGCCAAGAACCTGCGCTCCCGCCTGGCGTCCTACTTCCAGGACCCCGCCGGGCTGCATCCGAAGACCCGCGCCATGGTGTTCACCGCCTCCTCGGTCGAGTGGACGGTCGTCGGCTCGGAGCTGGAGGCCCTGCAGCTCGAGTACACCTGGATCAAGCAGTACACCCCGCGGTTCAACATCATGTACCGGGACGACAAGTCCTATCCGTACCTGGCCGTGACCATGAACGAGAAGTACCCCCGCGTCCAGGTCATGCGCGGGGACCGGCGCAAGGGCGTGAAGTACTTCGGGCCGTTCCACCCCGCCAAGGCGATCCGCGAGACCGTGGACCTGATGCTGCGGGTGTTCCCCGTGCGCACCTGCTCCGCCGGCGTCTTCCGGCGCGCGGAGCTCTCCGGCCGGCCCTGCCTGATGGGCTACATCGACAAGTGCGCCGCGCCCTGCGTGGGCCGCGTCAGTGCCGAGGACCACCGCCAGCTCGCCCAGGACTTCTGCGACTTCATGGCCGGGGACGCCCACCGGTACATCCGCCGGCTCGAGGAGCAGATGAAGGAGGCCGTGGCCGAGCTGCGCTACGAGGACGCCGCCCGGCGTCGGGACGACATCGCCGCGCTGAAGCGGGTCTTCGAGCGCAACGCCGTGGTGCTGTCCGAGTCCACCGAGGCGGACATCTTCGCCTTCGCCGAGGACGAGCTGGAGGCGGCCGTCCAGGTCTTCCACGTGCGCGAGGGCCGGATCCGCGGCCAGCGTGGCTGGGTGGTCGAGAAGGTGGAGGACGTCTCCGGGCCGAAGATGGTCGAGCAGCTGCTCGAGCAGGTCTACGGGTCCCTCGAGGACTCCAGCCGCATCCCGCGTGAGGTGCTGGTCCCCGAGCTGCCGGAGGACGCGGAACAGGTCGCCACGCTGCTGACCGGACTGCGCGGTGCCCAGGTCAGCCTGCGGGTGCCCCGGCGGGGGGACAAGCGCGCCCTGATGGAGACGGTGCAGGAGAACGCCCTGATGGCGCTGCGACTGCACAAGACCCGCCGCTCCGGGGACCTGACCACCCGCTCGGCCGCGCTGCGCGAACTGCAGGAGGCCCTGGAGCTGGACGAACCGCTGCTGCGGATCGAGTGCTACGACATCTCGCACGTGTCCGGCACGAACGTCGTCGGGTCCATGGTGGTCGTCGAGGACGGGCTGCCCAAGAAGTCCGACTACCGCAAGTTCGCCGTCACCGGGGAGGCGGCCCGGGACGACACCGCCGCCATGCACAACGTCCTGACCCGCCGCTTCCGGCACTACCTGGAGGACCAGGAACGCAACGGGTCCTTCACCACCGGTGAGATCCCCGACGCCGGCCCCGACGGACCGGAGGGCGCCGCCCCGGCCGAGGCGGGCGCCCGGCGGTTCGCCTACCCGCCCTCCCTCGTGGTGGTCGACGGCGGCCCCGCCCAGGTGGCCTCCGCCGCACAGGCCCTCGCGGACCTCGGGATCACCGACCTGCCGGTGGTCGGACTGGCCAAGCGCCTCGAGGAGCTGTGGCTGCCGGGGGAGGAATTCCCGGTCGTGTTGCCCCGGGCCTCGCAGGGGCTCTACATGCTGCAGCGGCTGCGCGACGAGTCCCACCGCTTCGCCATCACCTTCCACCGGCAGAAGCGTGCCAAGTCGATGGTCTCCTCAGTCCTGGACGGGATCCCCGGGCTCGGCCCCACCAAGCAGAAGGCGCTGCTCAAGCACTTCGGCTCGGTGAAGCGGATCCGGGCGGCCGGACTGGACGAGCTCCGTCAGGCCCCGGGCATCGGTGCCGCCCTGGCCGCCGCCGTCCACGCCTCCCTGCATCCGGGCCAGGCGGCCGACGGGGCCCCGGGACAGGCGGGGGAGCAGGCCGTGGACCAGGTGGCGGACCAGTACGGGATCAACCTGACCACCGGGGAGATCCTGGACTGACACTGGGTAGGCTGGACGCATGAGCGACGGCCTGATCCCGGTGAAACCGGCCACTTCCGAGGTACTCATCGTCACCGGCATGTCCGGGGCAGGACGCACCACCGCCGCACACGCCCTCGAGGACCACGGCTGGTACGTGGTGGAGAACATCCCCCCGCAGCTGTTCGGCACCCTGACGGACCTCGTGGGCCGCTCGCCCGAGGCCATCCCGCGGATGGCGCTCGTGGTCGACGTCCGGTCCAAGGACCTGTTCACGGACATCCAGGAGGCCCTCGAGCAATTGCGCGCCCAGGGCGTCGACTACCGCGTGCTGTTCCTGGACGCCGCGGACGACCTGCTCGTCCGCCGGTTCGAGTCCGCCCGCCGGCCCCACCCCCTCCAGGGCTCCGGCCGGATCCCGGACGGCATCGCCGCCGAGCGACTGCTGCTGAAGGACCTCAAGGAGCAGGCCGAGATCGTGGTGGACACCACCTCCATGAACGTCCATTCCCTGGCCACCACCATCACGGAGCTGTTCACCGAGTCCGGGCCGATCGTGCTGCGCCTGAACGTGATGAGCTTCGGCTTCAAGTACGGGCTGCCCCAGGACGCCAACTTCGTGGCCGACGTCCGGTTCCTGCCCAACCCGCACTGGGTGCCGGAACTGCGCCCCTTCACCGGCAAGGACGCGGCCGTCTCGGACTTCGTCCTGGGCCAGAACGGGGCGGCGGAGTTCGTGGACCGCTACGTCCAGGCGCTGCTGCCGGTCCTGGAGGGGTACCGCCGGGAGAACAAGCACTACGGCACCTTCGCCGTCGGCTGCACCGGCGGCAAGCACCGTTCCGTCGCCGTCGCCGAGGAGCTGGCCCGCCGGCTCCGCCAGCAGCCACGGGTCACCGTGAACGTGCAGCACCGGGACCTGGGGCGGGAATGAGCACGCACTTCACCGGCCAGTTGCCCCTGGTCCCGGTCTCCCAGTCGATCGCCGGGGGCACGTACGACCCCACCCTGCGCGTCACCGCGCTGGGTGGCGGGCACGGGCTCTCCGCGACGCTGCGGGCCCTGCGCCTGATCGCCGGGGAGATCACGGCCGTGGTCACGGTGGCGGACGACGGCGGGTCCTCCGGGCGCATCCGGCAGGAGATGGACGTGCTGCCCCCCGGTGACCTGAGGATGGCGCTCGCCGCGTTGTGCGACGACACCGACTGGGGCCGGACCTGGCGTGACGTCATGCAGCACCGCTTCCACTCCAAGGAGGGCGTGGACGGCACCCTGGACAACCACGCCCTGGGCAACCTGCTGATCGTGGCCCTGTGGGAGCTCCTCGGCGACCCGGTGAGCGGGCTCCGCTGGGCCGGGGCGCTGCTGGGCGCGCGCGGCCAGGTCCTGCCGATGTCCACCATCCCCCTGACGATCTCCGGTTCGGTCCTCGCCGAGGGCCGCAATGGCGAGCTCATCCGGCGCACCGTCTCCGGCCAGGCCTCGCTCGCCGCCGCCGGCCGGAACACCCGGGTCTCGCAGATCCAGCTCCAGCCGGACGACGCCCCGGCCTGCCGGGAGTCCCTGGAGGCCATCGAGCTCTCCGACTGGGTGGTCCTCGGCCCGGGGTCCTGGTACACCTCGGTCCTGCCGCACCTGCTGCTGCCGGAGCTGCGGGAGGCCCTCGAGGGGACCACCGCCCGCCGGGCCTTGGTGATGAACCTCGCCGTGGACACCGCCGAGACCTCCGGCATGAGCGCCGCCGACCACCTCGAGGCGGTGCACCATCACGCGCCGGACCTGCGGATCGACGTCGTGCTGGCCGATCCCGACGCGGTCCAGGACCGGGCCGGCTTCGAGAAGGCCGCCTCCCGTCTCGGTGCGGCCGTGCAGTTTAGTAAGGTAGGGGCCGGTTCCGGGACGCCGGTGCACGATCCGTTGCGCCTGGCCCTGGCCTTCCAGGAGGCCTTCGCGAGATCCTGACCCCCTGCGCGTACCCACCCGGCCGGTGCCGGGCCACCACGAGTTCAAGTGAAAGATGTGAGGCGACCCATGGCCCTGACTGCTGCGGTGAAAGAGGAGCTGACCCACCACGCGGTCAGGAGTTCCTCTGAGCGCAAGGCCGAGGTGTCGGCGATCCTGCGCTTCGCCGGCGGGCTGCACATCATCTCGGGGCGCATCGTCATCGAGGCCGAGCTGGACAACGCGGCGGCGGCCCGGCGCCTGCGGACCGCGATCGCCGAGGTCTACGGGCACGGCAGCGAGATCATCGTGGTCTCCGGCGGCAACCTGCGCAAGGGCAACCGCTACGTGATCCGGGTGGTGCGCGACGGCGAGTCCCTGGCCCGGCAGACCGGTCTGCTGGACGTGCGGGGTCGCCCCGTGCGCGGTCTGCCGCCGGCCATCGTCAACGGCTCCGTCGCCGATTCCGAGGCCGTGTGGCGCGGGGCCTTCCTCGCCCACGGGTCGCTGACCGAACCGGGCCGGTCCTCCGCCCTGGAGGTCACCTGCCCCGGTCCCGAGGCGGCCCTGGCCCTGGTCGGTGCGGCCCGGCGCCTGGGCATCACCGCCAAGGCCCGGGAGGTGCGCGGCGTGGACCGCGTGGTCATCCGCGACGGGGACGCCATCTCGGCGCTGCTGACCCGGATGGGTGCCCATGACACCGTGCTGGTGTGGGAGGAACGCCGTACCCGCAAGGAGGTCCGGGCCACCGCGAACCGACTGGCCAACTTCGACGACGCCAACCTGCGCCGCTCGGCCCAGGCGGCCGTCGCCGCCGGCGCCCGGGTGGAGCGCGCACTGGAGATCCTCGGCGAGGAGGTCCCGGACCACCTGAAGTACGCCGGACAGCTCCGGGTCCAGCACAAGCAGGCCTCGCTGGACGAACTGGGCCGGCTGGCCGATCCGCCCATGACGAAGGACGCGATCGCCGGGCGCATCCGGCGCCTGCTGGCCATGGCGGACAAGCGCGCCGCGGAGGAGGGCCTGCCCAGCACCGACGCCGCCCTGCACGCCGAGGCGCCGTCCGCCGCGGACGGGGACTAGGCTCCGGCCCCGCTCCCGGAACGCACACGCTCCCGGGGCCGGGTGGCGGCGTACCAGCCGCTGAACAGGAGCACGATCAGGACCACGTCCACGGCGTCCCCGCCGTAGTACATCAGCTGGGCGCCGGCCTCGCCGTCCGTCCGGTCCACCCTGTCCGGCGGCTGCGCGTAGAGCCACTTGGCCAGGACCGAGTGGGCGGCGATGAAGGCGACCAGCACCGCCGAGCGCAGGACCATCGAGGCCCGGTGCGGATCCGGGTCCGGACCCACGAGCGCGGCGGTGAGCAGACAGCCGGCCAGCAGCACGTGGGCGTGCACCAGCGCGTGCACCAGGGGTGAGGCGTGCATCAGGGGGTACAGCGCCGTCGTGTACAGGACCCACAGCCCGCCGGCAGAGAGCACCGCCGCGACCACCGGGTGGGTGATGACCCGCACGAACCGTCGACGCAACAGGCGCGCCAGGGACCGTGCCGCGCGCACGGGCAGCGCCCGCAGGGCCAGGGTCACCGGGGCGGCCAGCACCAGCAGCAGGGGAGCGATCATGCCCAGCAGCAGGTGTGCGCTCATGTGGGCGGTGAAGCCCTCGCGGGCGGCCCGGGCGAGGGGCCCGAGCAGCGCCGCCCCCACGCACCCCAGCCCCGCGTACCAGCACAGGGCCCGCCGGACCGGCCACGGGGAGCGGCCCCGGGACGCCCACAGGCCCAGCGCATAGCCCAGCGCGGCCACCGTCAGCAGCAGCACGACGGCGACGTCGGCCAGGAACCAACCCAGGGCGTCGGCACCTCCGGAACCGCCGGGGGCGGGTCTCCCTCCGTGCCCGTGGTCCATGCGGGCCGCGATCATCCGGCGGCCGGTGCCGGCCGCGTCCACCACAGGATGGCGGACCCGAGGAGCAGGAGCAGCGCGGCCGAGCCGATCCAGGCCAGGTCATACGGCAGCAGGTCCACGTGGTAGCGGATCTGGTGGATCCCGAGCACCTTGTGGTTGATGACCCCGTCGAAGAGCTGGAAGGCCCCGACCCCGGCGATCACGGCCCCCATCCACCGGCGCCAGGGCACGTCGCCGCGCCGGCGCACGTCCGCGAGCAGGAACAGCCCCCAGACCGTGATGAACCACCCGAGGGCGTGGAAGACCCCGTCGGCGGCCAGGGCCACCTCCGGGGTGGAGAGGTCGTAGAAGTGATGCCACTGCAGGCCCAGGTGGAAGACGAACAGGTCGATCATCGACGCCGCGATGCCACAACCGAAGAGGAACCCCGAGGCGACCGCGCGCCGGCCCCCGCGGGCCCCGGACCGCTGCTCCACACCGGGGCCGGCCTCACCACCGGCACCGGTCGTTGCGCTCGACATCGGTCCACCCCCTGGATCGGCATGCTGAGGACCCCTCATTGTCATCATCCCCGCGGCGTCCCTGGCAACGACGCGGGCGCGGCGGGATGCCCCGGGGTTGCCCTCGGCGTGCCGGTGACCGGGCGGGACACCGGCCGGACATTGTGGCTGACAGCGGAATCATTGACCAGACGGGCCCCGCCCATGCATAGGATGAGACAGATGGCTCCTTCTCGGGGCCACGAACCGCGGGGCCTGTCGCACAGGTCCCGGCCACACGTCCACCAAGGAGGAATAATGGCTGAATTCACCCTGCCGGAGCTGGATTACGACTACGCCGCTCTCGAGCCGCACATCTCGGCGAAGATCATGGAGCTGCACCACTCCAAGCACCACGCCACCTACGTCAAGGGCGCCAACACCGCCCTGGAGAAGCTCGCCGCGGCCCGCGAGGCCGGTGACTTCGGCTCCGTGAACCAGTTCTCCAAGGACCTGGCCTTCAACCTCGGTGGCCACACCAACCACTCCATCTTCTGGAAGAACCTCTCCCCGAACGGTGGCGACAGGCCCGAGGGCGAGCTCGCCGCCGCGATCGACGAGTTCTTCGGCTCGTTCGACAAGTTCCAGGCCCACTTCACCGCCGCCGCGCTGGGCATCCAGGGCTCCGGCTGGGCCGTGCTGGCCTACGAGCCGATCGGCGGCAACCTGGTCATCGAGCAGTTCTACGACCAGCAGAACGGCGTGCCGGTCGCCACCATCCCGCTGTTCCAGCTGGACATGTGGGAGCACGCCTTCTACCTGGACTACCAGAACGTCAAGGCCGACTACGTCAAGGCCGTCTGGAACATCGTCAACTGGGCGGACGTCGCCGCCCGCTTCGAGGCCGCCCGCACCGGCGCCCCGAAGCTGATCACCCCCTGATCCGATGAAGTGCCCGGGGCCGGCCGGCCTGTCACAGCCCGGCCGGCCCCGCCCATGCCGTCTCCCCGCAGTCCCTCGTCGTCCACCCTCCCAGCACGACTGAAAGGCATGACCGTGACCAAGATCGCCATCAATGGATTCGGCCGCATCGGCCGGAGCATCCTCCGTGTCCTCGAGCAGGACGGCCATGACCTGGAGCTCGTGGCCGTCAACGACCTCACCGGTGCCGAGGACCTGCTGTACCTGACGAAGTACGACTCCGTCATGGGCCGGTACGGTCACGACATCGACCTCGTGGACGGCAACCTCGTGGCGAACGGCCGGACCATCCGGGTCTTCTCCGAGAAGGACCCGGCCGACCTGCCCTGGGGCGAGCTCGGCGTGGACATCGTCATCGAGTGCACCGGGCACTTCACGAAGGGTGAGCAGGCCCGCAAGCACCTCGAGGCCGGGGCGAGGAAGGTCGTCCTGTCGGCCCCCGGCAAGGGCATCGACGGCACGTTCGTGATGGGCATCAACGACGGGGACTACGACCCCGGGACCATGGACATCGTCTCCAGCGCCTCCTGCACCACCAACTGCCTGGCCCCGATGGTCCAGGTGCTGCACGAGTCCTTCGGGATCATCGACGGCATCATGACCACGGTCCACGCCTACACCGGCGACCAGAACCTGCACGACGCCCCCCACGCCAAGGACCGACGGCGCGCCCGGGCCGCCGCCCAGAACATCGTCCCCACGTCCACCGGCGCGGCCAAGGCCATCGGCGAGGTGATCCCCGAGCTGAAGGGCAAGCTGGACGGCTTCGCCCTGCGCGTGCCGGTCATCACCGGATCGGCCACGGACCTGACCGTCGAGCTGGAACGGGAGGCCTCCGTGGACGAGGTCAACGCCGCCTTCCGGGCCGCCGCCGAGTCCGGTCCGCTCTCAGGCGGACGCCTGGTCTACTCCGAGGACCCGATCACCTCGACCGACATCATCGGCGCCCCGGCGGCCTGCACCTTCGACGCGCCGCTGACCAAGTCGATCGGCAAGACGGTGAAGATCCTCGGCTGGTATGACAATGAGTGGGGTTACACCTCCCAGCTCGTGGACCTGACCTCCCTGGTCGCGTCCAGGCTCTGACCACGCCATCGCACCGCATCGAGCCGCAATTCCTTCAGAGAGGCACTTTCGCATGACCGCCAAGACCCTTGACGACCTGCTGCAGGAGGGCGTCGCCGGACGTCACGTCCTGGTCCGCTCGGACCTGAACGTCCCGCTGGACGACGGGACGGTGACCGACGACGGCCGCATCCGCGCCTCGCTGCCGGTCATCACCGCGCTGGCCGACGCCGGCGCCCGGGTGATCGTCATGGCCCACCTGGGCCGTCCCCAGGGCCAGGCGGACCCGAAGTACTCCCTGCGGCCGGCCGCCGACCGGATGGCGGAGCTGTCCGGTCGCGACGTGCGCCTGGCCGACGACGTCACCGGGGACTCGGCCCGTGAGCAGGCGGCCGCGATGTCCGACGGGGACATCCTGCTGCTCGAGAACGTCCGCTTCGACCCGCGGGAGACCTCCAAGGCCGACGCCGACCGCGAGACACTGGCGGCCGAGATGGCGGCCCTCACGGGGGAGCACGGCGCCTACGTGGACGATGCCTTCGGCGCCGTGCACCGCCGGCACGCCTCGGTCTACGACATCGCCGGGCGGCTGCCGTCCTACCAGGGCGCCCTGGTGGCCCGGGAACTGGACGTGCTGTCCCGCCTCACGGGAGACCCCGACCGCCCGTACGTGGTGGTGCTCGGGGGGTCCAAGGTCTCGGACAAGCTCGCCGTGATCGACAACCTCATGGAGCGTGCCGACACCCTGCTGATCGGCGGCGGCATGCTCTTCACCTTCCTCAAGGCGCAGGGCCACGAGGTGGGCGCCTCGCTGCTCGAGGAGGACCAGGTCCCGGTCGTCACCGAGTACCTCCGGCGCGCCCAGGACGGCGGCTGCCGGATCGTGCTCCCCACGGACATCGTGATGGCCTCCGGCTTCGCCGCGGACGCCGACCACGAGGTGCTGCCGGTGAACCGCCTCACCGCGGGCGCACACGGGGAGAAGGCCATCGGCCTGGACATCGGACCCGAGACCCGGGCCGCGTTCGGTGAGGAGATCCGCGGCGCGCACACCGTGTTCTGGAACGGGCCCATGGGCGTGTTCGAGTTCGAGGCCTTCGCCCACGGCACCCGCACGGTGGCCGAGGCACTCACGGAGTCCCAGGGGCTCACGGTCGTCGGCGGCGGGGACTCCGCGGCCGCGGTGCGGACCCTGGGCTTCGAGGACTCCCAGTTCGGCCACATCTCCACCGGGGGCGGCGCCTCCCTCGAGTACCTCGAGGGCAAGACCCTGCCGGGCGTGTCTGCCCTGGAGACCGCCCCGGCGGCCGGCCAGGCAGGTGCCGGGGCATGACCTCCCAGACCAACGGCGTCTATGACCGCACCCCGCTGATCGCGGGGAACTGGAAGATGAACCTGGACCACCTCCAGGCCGTCACCCTCGTCCAGAAGCTGTCCTGGACCCTGGCCGACGCCGACCACGACTTCGAGCGGGTCGAGGTGGCGGTCTTCCCGCCGTTCACCGACCTGCGCAGCGTGCAGACCCTGGTCGCCGGGGACCGGTTGCCGCTGGCCTACGGGGCCCAGGACCTCTCCGCCGAGGACTCCGGTGCGTTCACCGGGGAGATCTCGGGTCAGTTCCTGGACCGTCTCGGCTGCCGTTACGTGCTCGTGGGGCACTCCGAGCGGCGCACCCTGCACGGCGAGGACGACGCGCTGCTGAACCGGAAGCTGCAGGCGGCCCTGCGCCACGGGCTGACCCCGGTGTTCTGCGTCGGCGAGGGCCTGGAGGTCCGCCGGGCCGGCGGGCACGTGGAGCACACCCTGGCCCAGGTGCGGAACGGCCTGTCCGGACTGTCCGCCGAGGCCGTCTCCGGGCTCGTGGTCGCCTACGAGCCGGTGTGGGCCATCGGCACCGGTGAGGTGGCCGGGCCGGCGGACGCCCAGGAGATGTGCGCCGCCCTGCGCGCCGAGCTGGCCGGCCTCTACGACGACGCCACCGCCCGGGGCGTCCGCCTGCTCTACGGCGGCTCGGTGAAGTCCGGGAACGTGGCGGCGATCCTGCGGGAGCGCGACGTGGACGGCGTCCTGGTGGGCGGCGCCAGCCTGGACGAGTCCGAGTTTGCTAGCATTGTCAGGTTCGAGCACCACCTGCTGACCGACTGACCGGCGCACCCCCAATGGAAAGAGTGACGTGGACGTCCTGACCCTCATCCTGCAGATCACCCTGGCGCTCATCAGCGTCCTGCTGGTGCTGCTGATCCTGCTGCACAAGGGCCGTGGCGGTGGCATGTCGGACATGTTCGGCGGGGGCGTGACCTCATCCCTGGGCGCCTCCGGCGTCGCCGAGAAGAACCTGAACCGCCTCACGGTGACGCTCGGCATCACCTGGGGTGCGATCGTCGTGGCCCTGGGCCTGATCATGCGGTTCTCCCAGGACTTCTGAGCCCTTCGGGCACCCGGGACCGCCGGCGAGAGCCGCCGGCGCTGCCCCGCCCGTGCCTCAGCGGGCGGCCGCACCGTCCAGCCACCAGGTGGTGGACATCGCACCCGAGACCACCGATGCCGGCCAGCGGGCCGCGTCGGTGGTCTTGGCGTTCCTGGCCCCACGCACGGCCGTGACGGCCTCCTGCTTGTCCAGACCCGCGACCACGAACCACAGCCGCCGGGCGGTGTTCAGGGCCTCGAGGGTCAGCGAGACGCGCAGCGGCGGCGGCTTGGGGGAGTCCTCCACCCCGATCACCGTCGCGTCCCGGGCCTGCGGGCCCGGCAGGCCGGGGAACAGGCTGGCCACGTGGGCGTCGGGGCCCACACCCAGCATCACCACGTCGAACACGGGCAGCCGCGGGTCCGGACCGGGGTCGGCCTGGGCGTGCCGGGCCAGCTCGGCGGCGTAGCGTGCGGCGGCGGCGTCCGGGCCGGAGCCGTCGGCGGCCGGCACGGGGTGCACGTTGCCGGCCGGCATCCCGTGGCCGTCCACGAGCGTGTCCACCAGCGCCGCCGCGGCCTGGACCTCATTGCGGTCAGGGTCGCCGGCGGCCAGGTGGCGTTCGTCGCCCCACCACAGGTGCACGCGCGACCAGTCCAGCGCCGGTTCCTCCCCGAGCAGGCGGGCCAGGGCGGCGAGGATGCCGGTACCGGTCCCGCCTCCCGTGAGGACCGCCGAGGCGCTGCCCCGGCCGCTGACGGCCTCGGCGAGGACACGGAGCAGTTCCCGGGCGGCGGCCCGGCACAGGGCGTCCCGGTCCCCGTAGACGCGGACGCAGTCCCCGCTGGGATCGGTGGTGATGGTCACGTGGTCATCGTTCACTGGGAAGTACCGCCTTCAGGTCGGTCAGGGGCAGCCCGTGGACCACCACGTCGCCGAACACCTCGTCGGGGTCCAGCCGCCGCAGCTCCTCGGCGAGGCACTCCTGGTCGCTGCGCTTGGGCAGGGAGATGCGCTGGACCGGCCGGCCCTGTTGGTAGAGGGAGGCGACGTCGCCCACGGGGCGGGAGAGCACGATGTCACCGTCGTCCCTGCGGAGCCGGACGGAGCGCATGCCGTGGCCGGCCTTGGAGTGGGCCATCGTCACGGGGACGTTCAGGCGGCGCGTGAGCCAGGCCGCCAGCAGCATGGTGGAGGGGGAGTCCTCGGCCCCGTCCACGGTGACGGAGCGGATCTCCGCCGGATCCAGCCCGTCGAGGATGGCCGCCAGCTGGATGCGCCAGCCCGTCAGCCGGGTCCAGGCGAGGTCGGTGTCCCCGGCCCGGTAGGTCGTCCGCAGGTGCATCAACGCCTCCCGGGCGGAAGCCGCCGTGGCCGTGTCCGTGATCCGGCGGTGCGCGATGCGGCCCAGCGGGGACTCGGCCGGGACCTCCGGTGGCCGGTGCGGCCACCAGACGACGATCGGGGCGTCCGGCAGCAGCAGGGCGCCGATGAGCGACTCCGACTCCACCGCGTTGGATCCGGAACCGCGCAGCACCACGACGTCCGAGGCGCCCGCGTCCCCGCCGACCCGGATCTGGGCGTCCAGGGCGGTCTCCGCCTCGGGGTCGCCGACGGCGATCACGATGATCCGGCAGGGGTGCTCCCGGCTGGCCAGGTTGGCCGCCCGGATCGAGGACTCCACGTGATCGTCGGAGGTGGCGATGATGAGGGTGAGGACGCGTCCCAGGGTGACCACGCCGCCGGCCTGGCGCAGCCGGTTCATCTCCTTGGCCACCCGGGAGGTGGTGGTGTCCTTGACGTCGATGATCATCAGGGCCTCCTCCAGACACGGCCGTCGCGGGCCATCAGCTCATCGGCCGTGACGGGACCCCAGCTGCCCGGGGCGTAGGGCTCGGGCTGTCCGGGCAGCGAGGCCCAGTACTGCTCGAACGGGTCCAGGATGGCCCAGGAGAGCTCCACCTCGGCCTGGCGCGGGAACAGCGGCGGCTCGCCGAGCAGCACGTCCAGGATGAGCCGCTCGTAGGCCTCCGGGCTGTCCTCGGTGAACGCGTGACCGTAGCCGAAGTCCATGGTCACGTCCCGGACCTCCTGCTGGGTGCCGGGCACCTTCGAGGCGAAGCGGATGGTCACGCCCTCGTCCGGCTGGACCCGCACCACGATGGTGTTCTGGCCGAACTCGTCCTCCCGGTGGCCCGGGAAGAGCAGGTTGGGGGCGCGCTTGAACACGACCGCGATCTCCGTGACGCGTCGGCCCAGGCGCTTGCCGGCGCGCAGGTAGAACGGCACCCCGTCCCAGCGCCGGGTCCGGATGCCCAGCCGCAGCGCCGCGTAGGTCTCCGTGGTGGACGCCGGGTTGAAGCCCTCCTCGTCGAGGAAGCCGGTGACCTTCTCCCCGCCCTGCCAGCCGCCGGTGTACTGGCCCCGGGCCGAGGCGGCCCCGAGGTCCGCGGGGACCTCGACGGCGGCCAGCACCTTCTCCTTCTCGGCGCGCAGGTGGTCCGCGTCGAAGGAGATCGGCTCCTCCATCGCGGTCAGGGCGAGCAACTGCAGCAGGTGGTTCTGGATGACGTCCCGCGCCGCTCCGACGCCGTCGTAGTACCCGGCCCGTCCCCCGATGCCGATGTCCTCGGCCATGGTGATCTGGACGTGGTCGACGTGATTGGCATTCCACAGCGGCTCGAACAGCCGGTTCGCGAAGCGCAGCGCGAGGATGTTCTGGACGGTCTCCTTGCCCAGGTAGTGGTCGATCCGGAACACCGCGTCCGGCACGAACACCTGCTCGATGACGTCGTTGAGCTCCCGCGCGCTGGCCAGGTCGTGGCCGAAGGGCTTCTCGATCACCACGCGGCGCCACGGCCGGCCCGTGGACCCGGTGCGCGCCGGGGAGGGCCGGGTGCCGGAGTCGTGGTGCCGTCCGGCCAGGCCGTGGTCGGCGAGCTGCTGGCAGACCTCCTCGAACCAGTCCGGGGGGATGGACAGGTAGAACGCGGTGTTCCCTCCGGTCCCCCGGGAGGACTCCAGGACGGCCAGGGTGTCGCTGAGCCGCTCGTAGGCCGCGGAGTCGTCGAAGGCGCCCGAGATGAACCGGAAGCCGCCGCGCAGCTGGTCCCAGACGGCGTCGTTCCACTCGGTCCGGGCCGAGGCCTGCACGGAGGCGCGCACGTAGTCGGTGAAGGCCGCGTCGTCCCAGTCGCGCCGCCCGTACCCGACCAGGGAGAACCCCGGGGGCAGCAGTCCGCGGTTGGCCAGGTCGTAGATGGCCGGCAGCAGCTTCTTGCGGGCCAGGTCGCCGGTGACGCCGAACAGCACCAGCGCGGAGGGTCCGGCGATCCGGGTCAGTCGCCGGTCACGGGGGTCCCGGAGCGGGTTCCTCGTCCCGCGGTCCTGGGCCGTCTCAGGCACCGCGGAAACCGTTGAGCAGCTGGGCGATGCCCTGACCGCGGTCGGTCAGGTGCACCCGGACCACCGTCAGGCCGTGCTCGCGCAGCACGGTGGCGTCACCGTCCGCCTGCGCGGTGATCAGCTGGCCGAAGGTGAAGGGCCGGCCGGGGATGGCCAGGTCGACGTCGGAGTCCGCCGTGATCTGCAGGAACACGCCCCCGGCCGGTCCGCCCTTGTGGTACTGGCCGGTGGAGTGCAGGAAGCGCGGGCCCCAGCCGAAGGTGACCGGCCGGCCGGACTCCCGGGCCAGGACGGCGCGCAGGGTCTCCAGCTCGGGGTAGCCCAGGCGGTCCAGGTAGGCCTGCACGGCCAGGTAGCCCCCCTCGGGCACCAGGCGGGCGACGGCGCCGAGCACCGAGGCCACGTCCGGGGCTCCCACGACGTCGGCCGGGCCGGTGAGCTCGACGGCACCGATCACGGCGTCGGGCGTGCCCGGCGCGGGCGTGGCGTCCAGCAGGCCGCGGGCGGCGGTCTTGGCGGCCTCGACGTCGGGCTGGTCGAAGGGGTTGATGCCCAGGATCCGGCCGGCGGCCGCCGTCGCGAACATCCACAGGAGCAACTGGGAGCCCAGGGAGCCGAACACCTCCACGGCGTCCTCGGAGCGGGTGGCCGGGTCGGTGCCGACCCGTTCCTCGCGATCGTCCGGGTCGGCGACGAGCCGGACCTGGAGCAGGTCACCGGCGTCCCCGGTGGTCTCGGGATCCCCGGCGTCCACGACGACCGGGAGCAGGCCCGTACCGTCCTTGCCGGTGGACTCGGCGATGAGCTGCTCGGCCCAGTCCGCGAAGCCGACCAGGCCGGACCCCTCGTCCGAGAACACCAGCTTGTCCCGCAGGGGATCCGTGCCGGCCATCGCCGCACCGAGCTGCAGGCCCGGGTTGTCCGGCTCGTCCGTGACGAGCACCTCGAGGGTCTCCTCGGCCTCGTCCAGCAACCGCGCGATGTCCACCCCGGCCAGGCCGGTCGGCACCAGCCCGAAGGCCGTCAGGGCGGAGTAGCGTCCGCCGACGGTCGGGTCCGCCGTGAAGACCCGGCGGTACCCGGCCTCCCGGGCGGACTGCTCGAGCGGGGACCCCGGGTCCGTGACGACGACCACGTGGGCCCTCGGGTCCACGCCGGCGTCGGCGAAGGCCTGCTCGAAGACCCGGCGCTGGGAGTCGGTCTCCACCGTGGACCCCGACTTGGAGGAGACCACCAGGACCGTGTCCTTCACGCCGGCGGCCAGCACGTTGCCCACCATCTCCGGATCGGTGGAGTCCAGGGTCGTCAGCGGCGCGCCCACGGTGGCCGCGATGACCTCCGGGGCCAGGGAGGACCCGCCCATCCCGGCCAGGACCACGCGGGTGATGCCCTCCGCGGCGAGTTCCTCGCGGAGCTGCTCGACCTGGGGCACCAGCGCGCGGGAGTCCTCGAACAGCGTCATCCAGCCCAGTCGCCTCGAGGCCTCGTCCTCGGCGGCCGGACCCCACAGGGTGGCGTCGCGCTCGGACAGGCGGCTGGCGAAGCGGTCCTGCACCAGGGCGGGCACGTGGCGGTCGATGGCCTCGAGTGCGGCGCCGGTGGCCTGCAGTCCGAGCGAGCTCATGGGGGATTCTCCTTGGTGTCGTTGCCTGGTGGGAGGGGCGGTGCCCGGCTAGCGCGCCGCGGCGTCCTGGGCCGAGGCCTCGCGGAGCGCCGTGCCCACGGTCTCGAGCAGTTCGTTCCAGCTGGTGACGAACTTCTCCAGGCCCTCCTCCTCCAGCACGGACACCACGTCGTTGTAGTCCACGCCGGCGTGGCCGATGGCGTCCAGCACGCGGTCCGAGTCCTCGCCGGAACCGGTCACCGTGTCGCCGGTGACCTCACCGTGGTCGGCGAGGGCCGCCAGGGTCTTCTCCGGCATGGTGTTCACGGTTCCGGGTGCCACCAGCCCGGTGACGTACAGGGTGTCCGGCAGCGCCGGGTCCTTGGTGCCGGTGGAGGCCCACAGGGGTCGCTGCGGCCGGGCGCCCGCCGCCTCCAGGACGCGCCAGCGCTCGGTGTCCAGGGTCTCCGTGAAGATCCGGTGGGCCAGCCGCGCGTTGGCCAGGCCGGCCTGGCCGGTGAGTTCCTCCACGCCCTCGGTGCCGGACTCGCGCAACCGCCGGTCGACCTCGGTGTCCACGCGGGAGACGAAGAAGCTGGCCACCGAGTGCAGGGTGGACAGGTCCCTGCCCGCCGCGTGGGCCTGCTCCAGCCCGAGCAGCCAGGCGTTGAGGACCTCCCGGTAGCGGGTGAGCGAGAAGATCAGGGTCACGTTGACGCTGATGCCCTCGGCGAGGGTGGCCGTGATCGCCGGCAGTCCCTCCTCGGTGGCGGGGATCTTCACCAGGACGTTGGGCCGGGCCACGGCGGCGGCCAACTCCTTGGCCTCGGCGACCGTGCTCTCCGCGTTCCGGGCGGACCGGGGGTCCACCTCGATGGAGACCCGCCCGTCCACCCCGTCGGTGACCGCGTGGACCGGGGCGAGGATGTCACAGGCCTGCTGGACGTCCCGCGTGGTCAGCTCGAAGACCGCGCGGTCCACGTCCGCCCCCTCGGCCGCCAGCTGGGCCAGCTGCTCGGCGTACGGTCCGCCGTTCTTCAGCGCGCTGGCGAAGATCGACGGGTTGGTGGTCACCCCGGTGACGTTCCGGGTGTCGATCAGCTCCTGCAGGTTGCCGGTGACGATCCGCTCCCGGGAGAGGTCGTCGAGCCAGATGGAGACGCCGGCATCGGCCAGTGCTCGCGTGTTCGGGTTCTGTTCGGTCATCGCGTGGGCTCCCGTGTCCTTCGGGTCGGTGTGCTCGGGTCGGTGTGCTGAGGGGGTCAGTCGGCCAGCAGGGTGCGTGCCGCGGCCGCCACGGCCCCGGCCGTGATCTCGAACTCGCGGTACAGCGTCTGGTAGTCGGCCGAGGCGCCGAAGTGCTCCAGGGAGACCTGGGCACCGCGGGCACCGGTGTACTTCGCCCAGCCCTGGGCGATTCCGGCCTCGACGGAGACGCGGACGGCCCCGTTGTCCGGCAGGACCTGGGCGCGGTAGGACTCGTCCTGGGCGTCGAACCACTCCAGGCAGGGTGCGGAGACCACGCGCGTGGGGATGCCCTCGGACTGCAGTGCCTGGCGGGCCTCCACGGCCAGCTGCACCTCGGAACCGGTGCCGAGGAGGATCACCTGGGGCTCCACGTCCTGGCCCGAGGCGTCGGTGGCCTCCAGCAGGACGTAGGCGCCCCGCGCGGTGCCCTCGGCGCCCGCGAAGCCCTGCTCACCGCGGGGGAACACGGGCAGGTTCTGGCGGGACAGCACGATCCCGGCCGGCCCGTCGGTGCGTTCCAGGATGGTCCGCCAGGCCCAGGACACCTCATTGGCATCGCCGGGCCGCACGACGGACAGGCCCGGGATGGCCCGAAGGCTGGCCAGCTGCTCCACGGGCTGGTGCGTGGGACCGTCCTCGCCGAGCCCGATCGAGTCGTGGGTCCACACGTAGATCGCGGGGGTGCCCATCAGGGCCCCGATGCGGATGGCGGGCCGCTGGTAGTCGGAGAAGATCAGGAACGTCCCCGAGTAGGCCCGCAGCAGCGAGCCCAGGGAGATGCCGTTGACGATCGCCCCGGCGGCGTGCTCCCGCACCCCGAAGTGCAGGGTCCGTCCGTAGGGCCCGCCCGACCACGTGCTGGTCTGGCGGGACGTGGGGATGAACGACTCGGCCCCGTCCATCGTGGTGTTGTTGGAACCGGCCAGGTCCGCCGACCCGCCCCAGAGCTCGGGCATGACCGGGCCCAGGGCGGAGAGCACCGTGCCGGAGGCCGCCCGGGTGGCCAGGCCCTTGGCCTGCCCGGAGAAGGTCGGGTCGAAGTCCGCCGTGAAGGTCGGGAAGGCCTCGACGAAGCCTGCGGGCAGCTCGCCGGCGGAGAGCCGGTCATACAGTGCGGCGCGTTCCGGGTGGGCCTCGCGCCAGGCGCGGTAGGACGCCTCCCAGTCGCTCCGGAAGGCCGCGGAGCGGTCCCGGACGCCGCGCGCATGGGCCAGGACGTCGTCCTCGACCGCGAAGGACTGCTCCGGATCGAAACCGAGCACCTCCTTGAGCGCCTTCAGCTCCTCGCCACCGAGCTTGGAACCGTGGATGGCACCGGTGTCCTGCTTGCCGGGCGAGGGCCAGCCGATGACCGTGCGCAGGTTGATCAGCGAGGGGCGGCCGGTCTCGGCCTTGGCCGCGGCGATCGCCTCGTACAGCGCCCGGGTGTCCTCCACGTAGTCACCCGTGGCCAGCCAGTCCACGGTCTGGACGTGCCAGCCATAGGCCTCGTACCGCGCGGAGACGTCCTCGCTGAACGCGACGTCGGTGTCGTCCTCGATGGAGATCTTGTTGTCGTCGTAGATCACCACGAGGTTGCCGAGCTCCTGGTGGCCGGCCAGCGAGGAGGCCTCCGAGGTGACGCCCTCCTGCATGTCACCGTCCGAGGCGATGACGAAGACGTGGTGGTCGAAGGGGCTCGTCCCGGCCGGGGCGTCCGGGTCGAGCAGCCCGCGCAGCCGGCGCTGGGCGTAGGCGAAGCCCACCGAGGAGGCCAGGCCCTGGCCCAGTGGGCCGGTGGTGATCTCCACGCCGTCGGTGTGGCCGTACTCGGGGTGCCCGGGCGTCCTGGACCCCCAGGTGCGCAGGGACTGCAGGTCCTCCAGCTCGAGCCCGGCGCCGGCGGCGAACAGCTGCAGGTACAGGGTGAGCGAGGTGTGCCCGGCCGAGAGGATGAACCGGTCACGGCCGGCCCAGGTGGCGTCCGCCGGGTCATGGTGCATGACGTTCTGGAACAGCTGCCAGGCCACCGGGGCGAGGGAGATCGCGGTGCCGGGGTGTCCGTTGCCGACCTTCTCCACGGCGTCGGCGGCCAGGACGCGGAGCGTGTCCACGGCCTTCCGGTCCAGGTCCGAGTAGGTGTACTCACGGGCGGGTGCCTGACGCTGCAGGGGGGACGTCCCCCGGGTCGCGGTTCCGGTGGGCTGTGCCGGGACTGAAGTCACGAAAGCTGCTCCTGACGGGATGATTCTGCGGCCGGTACCGACCTCGGGCCAGCTTATCCCGAATGAGCCCCTGGGAAACCGGTGGCGACGGGGTCGCGCCGCGGAGAACCGCCCCCGCCCGTGTCAGGTGGGTCACTGCGACCCACGGGAACGTCACCCGGGTCTGACGGCGTCGGCGCGACGGGTACACTGGAGGGGGTGTTCCCCGGGTCGGCCGTCCGATGTCAGGGCGGGCAATGGACCTCTTGCGTGAACACCGTCCCCGTCCTCCTGCACCGTGAGAAGTAGATGCCCAGCACCCTTGATGCCCAGTCCGCCGGGACGCAGACGTCGTCCGGCGTCCGTTCCGAGACCCGGAAGCTGGGGTTCGGCCGGAAGGCCGCCGCCTACGTGGCGCTGACCAAGCCGCGCGTCATGGAGCTGCTGCTGGTCACCACGCTGCCGACCATGATCTTCGCCCAGCGCGGTTTCCCGGATGTGCTGACCATGGTCGCCACGATGGTCGGCGGGGCGCTGGCCGCCGGTTCCTCCGCCGCGTTCAACTGCTACATCGACCGTGACATCGACAAGATCATGAAGCGGACCGAGAACCGTCCCCTCGTCACGGGCGAGCTCACCCCGCGCGAGGCGCTCGTCTTCTCCTGGGTGATCGGCGTGGTGTCGATCCTCATCCTGGCCCTGGGGACCAACCTGCTGGCCGCCGCCCTCGGGGTCGCCGCGATCTTCTTCTACGTGGTCGTCTACAGCCTCGTCCTCAAGCGGCGCACCGAGCAGAACATCGTCTGGGGCGGGATCGCGGGGTGCTTCCCGGTGCTCATCGCCTGGGCCGCGGTGCGCGGGACCATCGAGTGGCCCGCCATCGTGCTGTTCCTGATCATCTTCCTGTGGACCCCGCCGCACTACTGGCCGCTGTCCCTGAAGTACAAGAAGGACTACCAGGACGCGGAGGTCCCCATGCTCGGTGCCGTGGCCTCGGCCCGCGTGGTGTCCAGCCAGGTCGTGCTCTACGCCTGGGCCACGGTCGCCTGCTCCCTGCTGCTGGTCCCGCTGGGCTGGGCCGGCATCGTCTACACGGCGGTCGCCCTGGTCACCGGCGGCTGGTTCATCTACGAGTGCCACGTGCTCTACGGGCAGTCGCAGAAGCCGGACTACAACGACAAGAAGGCCATGAAGGTCTTCCACCTGTCCATCACGTACCTCACGCTGGTCTTCGTGGCCCTCGCGGTGGACCCCTTCGTGGGCGAACCGCTCATGACCGTTCCGGGCGCCCCGGCCTGACCCGCGGGCTGCCCCGCTCGGGAGTGGACGGCGGCCACCGGCGGTGGCGACGGCCGTCCTGGACGTTCAGAGGGGTCGCTCCAGGATGAAGTCCTGTTCGGTGCGGCGTCCCATCCGGAAGGTGCGGACGCCGGAGCGTGAGTACCCGCTCTTGGCGTAGAACCGCTGGGCCCGGGCGTTCTCCTGGTTGACGCCGAGCCAGATCCCGGCGGCGCCGCTCCGGCGGGCCGCCTGCAGGGCGGCCGTCATGAGCCGGGCGGAGACGCCCCGGCCGTGGTGGTCCGCGTGCACGTAGAACTTGTTCAGCTCCACCGTCGGCGCGTGCCGCAGGGCCGCGGGCTCGGAGAACGCCGGCTGCGAGCCGTGGACGAGCAGGCAGTACCCCACCGTTTCCCCGTCCTCGTGGCCGGCCCACAGCACGGTCCGGTCCACCGCCCGGATGTGGGCCGCGAAATGCCCCGCGGTCAGGTTCGCGGCGATGAAGGACCGGATGTCCTCCGGCGCTGAGCCCGGCGGGCAGGCCAGCGGGAAGGTCGACGCCGCCAGCTCCGACAGCGGGCCCGCGTGGACGACGTCCGAGGCCTCGGAGACCGCCGGCATGGCCGCAGGGATCACGCGGGCGGAGGACACGGGGCCCTAGGCCGTCGTCGCGTGCCGCCGGGCCGGTCGGGCGCGGTAGGCGGACACCTGGCGGTCCCAGGCGGTGGTCACGGCCCAGACCACCAGGCCGGTGCCCAGCATGTGCAGCAGGACCAGCCAGATCGGCAGGCCGGTGAAGTGCTGGGTGTAGCCGATGATCGCCTGGAAGGCGATCACGCCCACCAGGGACCAGGCGGAGATCCGCTGCAGCCGCGAGGACTGCTGGCGCAGCACCACCACGAGCAGCACGAGGGCGGCAGCGGTCATCAGGTACACGGGCAGGGCGTGCAGGCGGGTGACGACCAGCGGGTCGAAGTCGTGACGGGGCGCGTCCGCGTCACCACCGTGGGGTCCGGTGCCGGTGACCACGGTGCCCAGGTACAGCACCACCCAGCCGGTGACGAAGGCCGTCGTGGCCATGCCCCGCGACAGCGGGGAGGTCTCACCGTCCACGATCGCCGTCGGCGCCTGCTCGCCCTCGCCGCGGGCCAGGGCCTCGCGGTGGCGCCATTCCACGCCCACCCGGTTGACCAGCAGGCTGGCGACGCAGACCATCACCGAGGAGACCAGGAAGTGCATGGCCACGACCCAGGGGTTCAGTCCGGTCAGCACGGTGATCCCGCCGACGACGGCCTGGGCGGGGATGCACGCGAGCATGCCCACGGACATCCAGAAGATGCCCCGGTGTGAGCGGCGCAGGTTCCAGACCCAGAGCAGCACGGCCAGGGCCGCGATGCCGACCACGAAGGTCAGGGTGCGGTTGCCGAACTCGATGTAGCCGTGGATGCCCATCTCGGGGGTGTTGGTCAGGGACTCCGGGGTGCACTTGGGCCAGGTGGGGCACCCCAGTCCCGACTTGGTCAGCCGGACCGCGCCTCCCGTGACGATGATGCCGATCTCGGTGACCAGGGAGATGACGGTGAGCCAGTACGTCGTGCGGGTGATGTCCCGCGGCAGGCGCCACCGGCCCGGGGTGGCTCCGGCCGCCGTCGCGGTGGATCCGGGGGCGGGGGACTGGGTGGGGGTGCTCACGGGCGGGTCCTTCGGACGGGTCGGTCGGGCAGCCGGCGGCTGCGGTGGGGTTCGGGTCGGGGTCGGGTCAGCGCCACTTGAACCACCTCAGCGCCCCGGCGGTCGCCAGTGCCGCCCAGGCGATGAGCGTGAGGAGGGCACCGACGTCGAGGGCACCGGTGCCCAGGGCCGCGCGCAGTCCGTCGCCGAGCGCCGCCGAGGGCAGGACGACGCCCAGCCCGGCCAGCCACCCGCTCTCCGGCAGCGGGAAGACCACGCCGCCCACGGCGCCGAGCAGCACCCACATCAGGTTGGTCAGGGCCAGCGTGGCCTCCGGTCGGGCGGTGCCCGCGATGAACAGCCCGATGGCCGTGAAGGCCGCCGCGCCGGCCAGGAAGAACAGCAGTGCCGCCGGGATGCCCGCGGGGTCCGGACGCCAGCCCAGGGCCAGGCCGACACCGCCGATGACCACGACCTGGAGGACCAGGACGGACAGCACGGCCACGGCCTTGCCGAGGATCAGGCCGGCGGGGCCCAGCGGCGTGGTGGAGAGGTACGCGAGCACTCCGTAGCGCCGGTCGAACCCGGTGGCGATGCCCTGCCCCGTCAGGGCCGAGCTCAGGACGGCCAGGGCCAGGACGCCCGGCACGGCCACGTCCACGCCGTCGACGTCCGGCCGGTCCAGCAGGCCGGCCCAGACCACCCCGAACAGGGCCATCACCGGCAGGATCAGGGAGATCAGCAACTGCTCGCCGTTGCGCAGGGCGGTCACCGTCTCGTAGCGTCCCTGCGCCAGCACGCGCCGCGCCAGGGACCGCGCGTTCGAGGTCCCGGCGGGGGAGGTGTCGAGGCGGGTGTCGAGGCGGGTGTTCACGGGGCGACCTCCAGGAAGACGTCCTCCAGGGTGCGGTGGATGAGGCGGACGTCCGTGGGCATGAGCCCGGCGGCACTCCACCAGGCGCCCAGAGCCGCCCAGTGCGCCGGGTCGGAGACCCCGAGCACGTGGTAGGTGCAGCCTCCGGGGGCATCGGCGGTCTCGGAGGACAGGCCCACCTCGCTGACGGAGAGCCCCTCCGGTGCGGAGGCCAGGACGGCCTCCCCGACCGGCACGGACACGGTGAAGGACAGGGGCGCCGGGCCGGAGCGGGCGGTGAGCTCGGCGACGGTGCCGGCGCGCTCGACGACCCCCTCGCGCAGCAGCACCACGTGGTCGGCCAGCCGTTCGGCGTCGTCGAGCAGGTGCGTGGTGAGCACCACGGCCAGCCCCGCCTGCTTCAGCTCGGTGATCAGGTCGAACACCAGCTGGCGGGACACGGGGTCCAGGCCCGCGCTTGGCTCGTCGAGGAACACGACGCGCGGACGGCCGGCCAGGGCGGCCGCCAGCGCCACGCGCTGGCGCTGGCCCCCCGAGAGGCGGCGGATGTCACGGCCGGCGAACTCCCCGATGCCGAGCCGCTCGACCAGCGCGGCCATGTCGGCCGGCTCGCGGTACAGCGAGGCGACGTGCGCCAGCAGCCGGGCCGGCGTGGCGGACGGGGGCAGCCCGCCGTCCTGGAGCATCACCCCCACCCGGCTGCGCAGTGCGGAACCGGCGCGCCAGGGATCCTGGCCGAGCAGCTCGACCGTGCCGGCGTCGGGGCGGTCGAGTCCCTGGGCGATCGTCAGGGTGGTGGTCTTGCCGGCCCCGTTGGGCCCGAGCAGCGCGGTGACCTGGCCCGCGCGGGCCTGGAAGTCGACCCCGCGCAGGATCTCCACGTCCCCTCGACGGCGGTTCCGCACCGTCCGGCAGACGCCGTTGAGGGACACCAGGGCGGGCGCGGGAGCGCCGGCAGCGGAGGCGACGGGGCCACCGGCCTGACGGTCGGCGACCGCGACGTCGGCCCGGCGACCGGGCTCGCGAGGGGTGGGGGGCAGGGGGAACGGCACCCGTCCATGGTACCCGTGGGCCCCTCGACTTCTACGAAAGGTAGAGCGGGGTTAGGGCAAGCGAGGAAGGTCCCGGCCGAGCGCGGTGTGCGGGGCGTGCCGGGCCTCGCGCGCCGCGCCCGTGGACGCTCGCGGGGCAAGGCACGCCTTACTTTCGCCTGACCACGAATTAGGTAAAATGGCGGTTGTGTATTCCTCCAGTGACGTCGACGTGCCCGCAGGGGACACGGTCGAAGGACCCCGCGAGAGCACCCGGGACCGGGTGCTGCAGGCGGTCCTGTCCCACGGGCCGGTCAGCGCGGCCCGGGTCGGTGAGCTGCTGGGGCTCACGGCGGCCGCCGTCCGCCGGCACCTGGACGCCCTCTCCGAGGAGGGTGCGGTCGAGGTCAAGCTCGTCGCCGGCAACCGCGGCGCCGGACGCCCCTCGCGGCGCTACGTCATCAGCCACGAGGGCCAGAGCCGCCTGGGCAACGACTACCTCGAGCTGGCCAGCCGGGCCCTGGGGCACCTGGCCGAGGTGGCCGGGCCCGACGCCGTCCGGGCCGTCGCGCGGGAGCGCTTCGCCGCCGTCGAGGACCGCTACCGCGAGGCCATCGGCACCACCGCGTCCCTGAAGGACCGCGCCACCGCCCTGGCGCGGGTGCTGGACGCGGAGGGCTTCCACGCCAGCGTCCGCCTCGTCGGGCGGCCCGACTCCGCCACGAAGCACCCGACCCTCAAGGCGGCCCAGATCTGCCAGGGGCACTGCCCCCTCCAGGAGCTGGCCGCCGACTACCCGCAGTTCTGCGAGGAGGAGACGGAGCTGTTCGCCCGGCTGCTCGGGGTGGACGTCCGCCGGCTGGCGACGCTGCCCACCGGCGGCCACGTGTGCACCACCCACGTCCCCCTCGGCCGCGACGCCGAGCCGCCCGGCCGGCACGGGGCCGGCCCCCAGACCATCAGCGGCGCCGGCAGCCACACGGCTCCGGACACCGACTGACGTCCAGACCACCGACCACGAAGAGAGGCTTCAGATGACCGATCAGATCACCAGGGAGAACGCCGATCCGGGCGTGATCTCCGAGGTACTCGAGAAGAACCCGGAGCTTGAGGCCATCGGCCCGTACCAGTTCGGCTGGGCCGACCAGGACGATGCCGGTGCCAACGCGCGCCGCGGCGTCAACGAGGAGGTCGTGCGCGACATCTCGGCCAAGAAGGGTGAGCCCGAGTGGATGCTCAACCTGCGCCTGAAGGGCCTGAAGTACTTCCAGCGCAAGCCCATGCCCACCTGGGGTGCCGACCTGTCCGGCATCGACTTCGACAACATCAAGTACTTCGTGCGCTCGACCGAGGGCCAGGCGAAGTCCTGGGAGGACCTGCCCGAGGACATCCGCAACACCTATGAGCGCCTCGGCATCCCGGAGGCCGAGCGTGAGCGCCTGGTCGCCGGTGTGGCCGCCCAGTACGAGTCCGAGGTCGTCTACCACCAGATCCGCGAGGACCTGGAGGCGCAGGGCGTCATCTTCCTGGACACCGACACCGGCCTGAAGGAGTACCCGGAGATCTTCAAGGAGTACTTCGGCTCCGTGATCCCGGTGGGCGACAACAAGTTCGCCGCCCTGAACACCGCCACCTGGTCCGGCGGCTCCTTCGTGTACGTGCCCAAGGGCGTCCACGTGGAGATCCCGCTGCAGGCGTACTTCCGCATCAACACCGAGAACATGGGCCAGTTCGAGCGGACCCTGATCATCGCGGACGAGGACTCCTACGTCCACTACATCGAGGGCTGCACCGCGCCGATCTACAACTCGGACTCGCTGCACTCCGCCGTCGTGGAGATCGTCGTCAAGAAGAACGCCCGCGTGCGCTACACCACCATCCAGAACTGGTCCACCAACGTGTACAACCTGGTGACCAAGCGCGCCGTGGCCGAAGAGGGCGCCACCATGGAGTGGATCGACGGCAACATCGGCTCCAAGGTCACCCAGAAGTACCCGGCGGTCTACCTGACCGGCGAGCACGCCAAGGGCGAGACCCTGTCCATCGCCTTCGCCGGTGCCGGCCAGCACCAGGACACCGGTTCGAAGATGGTGCACCTGGCCCCGAACACCTCCAGCTCCATCGTCTCCAAGTCGGTGGCACGCTCGGGTGGCCGGGCGGCCTACCGTGGCCTGGTCCAGGTCATGGAGGGCGCGAAGAACTCCGCCAACTCGGTCGTGTGCGACGCGTTGCTGGTGGACACGATCTCCCGCTCGGACACCTACCCGTACATCGACATCCGCGAGGACGACGCGACCCTGGGCCACGAGGCCACGGTGTCGAAGGTCTCCGAGGAGCAGCTCTTCTACCTGATGAGCCGCGGGATGTCCGAGACCGAGGCCATGGCCATGATCGTGCGCGGCTTCATCGAGCCGATCGCGCGCGAGCTGCCGATGGAGTACGCCCTGGAATTGAACAAGCTGATCGAACTGCAGATGGAAGGATCGGTAGGCTGAGCGTGTCACAGACTGTCAACACCGCCCCGGAAGAAATCGACGCGGACGGCGCCGGAGTGCCCGTCATCCCCGGCATGGGGGAGGAGGGCGAGAAGCTCTCCGGTGAGGTCGCCGCGGCCAGCGCCGCCGGCCACGCCTCTCACGCGGTCCCCGCGGACGGGGCCCGGCAGGCGACCGCCGGCTCGTCCCGCGCGGACCGCCGGTCCAGCTTCGAGCTGGCCGACTTCGCCGTGCTCACCGGCCGCGAGGAGGACTGGCGGTTCACCCCGCTGGACCGCCTGGCCGGTCTGCACCTGCCCGAGGGCGACTCCGCCCGGCTGACCGGCGCCGCCCCGGCGGTCGGGGTCGGTGCCGTGGACGGGGTGACCGTCGAGACGGTGTCCCGCGAGGACTCCCGCCTCGGCGCCGCCCTGACCCCGGACGACCGCGTGTCCGCCGCAGCCTGGGCCTCCTTCGCCGAGGCGACCGTCGTCACCGTGGGTGCCGGCGTCGAGGCCGGCACCCCGGTCCGCATCGACGTCACCGGCGCGGGTTCCGAGCCGGCCGCCCAGCACCTGCTGATCATCGCCGAGCCCAACTCCCGCGCCGACGTCGTGATCACCCACCGCGGCACCGCCGTGGTGAGCCAGAACGTGGAGTTCGACGTCCGCGAGGGCGCCGGGCTGAACGTCACCTCGATCCAGGCCTGGGACGGGGACGCGGTGCACGCCTCGGCCCAGCAGGCCAAGGTCGCCAAGGACGCCTCCTTCAAGCACGTCACCGTCTCCTACGGCGGCTCGGTGGTGCGCCTGACCCCGACCTCGCGCTTCGCGGGCACGGGGGGCGAGGCCCGGATGTACGGACTGTACTTCGCCGACGCCGGCCAGCACCTGGAGCAGCGGCTGTTCGTGGACCACGCGACCCCGAACTGCACCTCCAACGTCCTGTACAAGGGCGCCCTGCAGGGCAAGGACGCCCGGGCCGTCTGGATCGGCGACGTCCTCATCCGCAAGACGGCCGAGGGCACCGACAGCTACGAGAAGAACCAGAACCTCGTCCTGACGGACGGCACCCGCGTGGACTCGGTGCCGAACCTGGAGATCGAGACCGGGCTGATAGAGGGCGCCGGACACGCCTCCTCGACCGCCCAGTTCGATGACGAGCAGCTCTTCTACCTGATGGCCCGGGGCATCCCGGAGCAGGAGGCCCGCGAGCTCGTGCTGCGCGGCTTCCTCAACGAGATCATCCAGAAGATCGGGATCACCGACGTCGAGGAGATGCTCACCGCGCAGATGGAGACCGAGCTGCAGGTGGCGACCCACTGATGGCGGCCGGCCAGCGCGTCTGCGGCGCGGACGAGATCGGGCCGGAGGAGGCCAGGCGGTTCATGGTCGACGGGATCCCCGTCGCCGTGGTCCGCGCCTCCGACGGCTCGCTCCACGCCCTCAACGACACCTGCTCGCACGGCGAGGTCTCCCTCTCCGAGGGGTTCGTGGAGGGGTGCGCCCTGGAGTGCATCGGCCACGGGTCGGCCTTCGACCTCGTCACCGGTGAACCGAACGTGCCGCCCGCGACCGAGCCGGTCGCCGTCTATGCCCTCGCCGTGGAGGACGACGGCATCTGGGTGGACACCTCCAGAGTCCTCAACCGGGTCGCATAGCCCGAGCGCTGCACCGCAGCCACCCCAACCACACTTCCCGCCGGGGCACCGGCGAACCGCAAGGAGAACACGAATGTCTACGCTGGAAATCAAGGACCTGTTCGTCTCGATCGAGACCGAGAACGGCCCCAAGGAGATCCTCAAGGGCGTCAGCCTGACCATCAACACCGGTGAGACCCACGCCATCATGGGCCCAAACGGCTCCGGCAAGTCCACCCTGGCCTCCACCATCGCGGGCCACCCGCGCTACGAGGTCACCTCCGGCACCATCACGCTCGACGGCGAGGACGTCCTGGAGATGTCCGTGGACGAGCGTGCCCGCGCCGGCCTGTTCCTGGCGATGCAGTACCCGGTCGAGATCCCGGGCGTGACCATGACCAACTTCCTGCGCACCGCCAAGACCGCCATCGACGGCGAGGCCCCGTCCCTGCGCCACTGGACCAAGGACGTCAAGGCCGCCATGGAGGGCCTGAAGATCGATCCCGCCTTCGCCAGCCGCAACGTCAACGAGGGCTTCTCCGGCGGCGAGAAGAAGCGCGTCGAGATCCTGCAGCTCGAGCTGTTCAAGCCGAAGTTCGCGGTGCTGGACGAGACCGACTCCGGCCTGGACGTCGACGCGCTGCGCGTGGTCTCCGAGGGCGTCAACCGTGCCCAGGCCACCAATGAGATGGGTACCCTGCTCATCACCCACTACACCCGCATCCTGCAGTACATCAAGCCCGACTTCGTGCACGTGTTCGTGGACGGCAAGGTCGCGGAGTCCGGTGGCGCCGAGCTGGCCGACCGCCTCGAGGCCGAGGGCTACGAGCGCTTCGAGACCGCTGCTGCAGGGGCCTGAGGAGGACAGCATGACGACTGACCAGGCACAGACCTCCCTCGAGGACATCAGGGAGGCCCTGCACGAGGTCATGGACCCCGAGCTGGGCGTGAACATCGTCGACCTCGGGCTGCTCTACGGCATGAACTACGCCGAGGACGGCGCCCTGATCATCGACATGACCCTGACCACCGCGGCCTGCCCGCTCACCGACGTGATCGAGGAGCAGATCGGCAACGAGATCGGCACCATGGTCGACGAGTGGCGGCTGAACTGGGTCTGGATGCCGCCGTGGGGCCCGGAGCGGATCACCGAGGAGGGCCGCGAGCAGATGCGGGCCCTGGGCTTCAACATCTGAGCCCGACCCCTCACCCCCCCCGCAGACGAGAACGCCCCGGTCCACGGACCGGGGTGTTCTCGTCTGCGTCCCCGGCACTGTCCCTGCCCGGGAGGACGGGCGGCTCAGGCCGTCGGATCGTCCAGGTCGGGGTGGTCCAGGGTGTTGCACTGGTTGACGTCCCCGGACTCGTAGCCGTGCATGAACCAGGCCATCCGCTGCTCGGAGGTGCCGTGCGTGAAGGCCTCGGGCAGCACGCGACCGGTCGTGGACTGCTGGATGCGGTCGTCCCCGACGGCGGCCGCCGCGGAGAGCGCGTCCCGCAGGTCGGTCTGGGTGAGGGGATCCAGGAACGGGTCGCCCGACTCGGGGTCCACGGTGCGCACCGCGTGCCCGGCCCACATCCCGGCGTAGCAGTCCGCCTGCAGTTCCACGCGCACCGCCCCGGACTCCGGCCCGGTGCCGCCGGACTGCGAGTACTGCAGGTAGCCGATGATGTTCTGGATGTGGTGGCCGTACTCGTGGGCGACCACGTACTCCTCGGCCAGGGGGCCGCCGGAGGCCCCGAACCGCGATTGCAGCAGGCCGAAGAAGTCCGTGTCGAAGTACGCCGTCTCATCGCCCGGGCAGTAGAACGGGCCGACGTCCGAGGTGGCCATGCCGCAGGCCGTGTTGACCTGACCGCCGAACAGCTCCACTCCGGGGGGCCGCCAGGTGACGTTGTACTCCGCCAGGTGGGGATCCCAGAAGGCGTCGGCGGACTCGACCGTGGCGATGATCCGGCAGTCGGTCCGCTCGTTCGCCGCCTCCCCGGTGCGGCAGGTGGCGGACGCCGCCGGGCCGACGGGCTCGTACTGGGACGTCTCCGGCGACGGGCCGGTCAGTCCGAGCTGCTCGGCCAGTCCGGGGGCGAAGATCGCCAGCAGCAGCACCAGCAGGCCGGTGCCGCCACCGATGGCGACGGTTCCGCCGCGCCCCGCCCGGCCGCCACCACCGCGGCCCCGGGAGTCTCGGACGCGGGAGGGGTCCAGCCGGACGTTGTCATTGAAGCTCATGCGCCCCGAGTGTAGTCCGGCCCCGGAGGCTTCGGCTCGGGTGCGGCGGGCAGCCCGCGGGCGGCCAGGGCCTCCCCGGTGGCTCGGGCGTGGCCGACCGTGGCCACGAGCACCGGTCCCATGAGGCGCACGGGCCCGCGGCGCAGGCCCCGGGAGGCCAGGGCCTCCGCGTGGGCGCGCACGGCGGCGCCTACCCAGGGGATCGTGCGCAGCATGACGTTCACGGCCAGGGCGGCGGCCTCCGGGTTGACCCCGAACCGGCGGAACGCGCCGAAGAAGTGGGCCAGGCCGTCCAGCAGTTCCGTGCCGGGGGTGGTGATCACCAGCAGCCGGGCGGCGGCCAGCGCGCCGAAGACGGCGGCCATGACCACCAGCGCCGGCCCGAGGGCGTCCAGCGGGGACAGGGGGACCGGCCCGAACACCCCGGAGGCGAAGCGGGCCACGCCGGCGAAGGCCAGCAGGGGCCAGCCGCGGCGCCAGGGGGCCAGGAACTCTCCGGGCAGCCGGGCCAGCAGGTACAGGCCGAGGACCCCGGTGAGCACGGCGCCGACCACCACGGGCTGGCGCCAGGCCACCAGGACCACGGTCAGCACCAGCAGCACCGCGTACTTCACGCCCAGGGGTGCCCGGTGGACCGGGGAGGTGCCGGGCCGGTGGTCGAGCAGGTTCACCGTGCGCGCTCCTGGCGGCCGGCTCCGGGCCGGGTGCGGGCGGCACGTCGGTCGTGGACGTCCCGGCGGTACCAGGCCACCGCCCCGGGCCCGTCGTCGTCGTGGACGATGCGCCCGCCGGCCACGACCAGGCACCGGTCGGCCCGGGCGGCGAAGTCCAGGTCGTGGGTGGTGTAGACGAGCTGGCGGCACCGGCCGCTGCCGGGCAGGGAGAGCAGCAGGTCCTGGACCTCCAGGGTCCAGTCCAGGTCCAGCAGGGTGGTCGGCTCGTCGGCCACCAGCAGCGCGGGGTCCGTGGCCAGCACGGTGGCCAGGGCCAGGCGCTGGCGCTGGCCACCGGAGAGGTCGTAGATGCTGCGGTGGGCCAGCCCGGCCAGTCCGTGCTCGGCCAGGACCGCCTCGGCGGCGCGGCGCCGTTCGCCCCGGTGGCGGATGGTCCGGCGCAGGGAGAGCTCGACGTCCTCACCCGTCGTGGGCATGACCAGTTGCACCAGCGGGTCGGTGAACATGAACCCGGTGCGGGACCGTACCTCGTCGACCCGGGCGACGGTGTCCAGTCCGTGCACCGTGACGGTGCCCGCCGAGGGCTGGACCAGCCCGTTGAGCAGGCGGACCAGGGTCGACTTGCCCGATCCGTTGGCCCCGATCACCGCGGTGACCGGTTCGGCCAGGACCGTGTCCACCGGCCCGAGGATGCGCAGGGTCCCGGGGGCGGCCCCGGTTCCCTGCCCGGGGGCCGGGGCCGCGCCGGGCAGGTCGACGACCGCCCCGCGCAGCTCGATGACCGGGTCCGGCCCCGCGGTGGGCATCCGGCTCAGAACCGGCGCAGGGCCAGGGCCGGGAAGGCCCGGATGACGGTAACGGCCACCGCCGTGGCCAGCACGTTCTTGACCACGTCCCCGGGCCAGAACACCATGTCGGCCCCCAGCGCGGTGGCCAGGTCCAGGTCGAGGGCGAGCATCATCCCGGCGATGCCCATCGGGTGGATGAACACGAAGGAGGCCACCATCGCGCACAGCCACACCAGGGCCCACCAGCCGAAGCCCATCCGGCCCGCGCCCCGGGCGGCGGCGGTCTGGCCGCGGCGCAGCACCACCGTGGACAGCGCCCCGGCCAGGCCGGCCGCCAGCGGGAAGGCCAGCAGGTACCCGGCCGAGGGCCCGGCCAGCACGCCGATCCCGGCGTTGAACCCGGAGAACACCGGCAGCCCGGCCAGCCCCACCACGAGGTAGAGCAGCACCGACAGGAAGCCCAGGCGGGCCCCCAGGATCAGGCCGGTGAGCATCACCGCGAACGTCTGCAGGGTGATCGGCACCCCGAAACCGCCCACCGGGATCGGGGGCAGCATCGAGCACACCGCGATCAGCGCCGCGAACACCCCGGCCAGGGCCACCTGCGTGGGCACCGTCAATGACGTGCGCTGGGCGCTCTGGACTGCTTGGCTCATGGTTCAGCTCCTGTACGGACGGTACCGGCGTGGCTCGACGGTAGACTTGACGGGTTCCGCCCGCCTCGGCGGACAGTCTAGGCCGTCCAAGGAGATCCCCCCGTGCTTGCTGTCACAGACCTCGAACTCCGCGTGGGTGCGCGTCTGCTCATGGACGGGGTCACGTTCAAGGTCGATCGCGGGGACAAGGTCGGACTGGTGGGCCGCAACGGTGCCGGCAAGACCACCCTGACCAAGGTCCTGGCCGGTGGGGGACAGCCCACGGGCGGCCACGTCACGCGCCGCGGCTCGGTCGGCTACCTCCCCCAGGACCCCAAGGTCGAGGACATGGACCAGACGGCGCGGGACCGGATCCTCTCGGCGCGCTCGCTCGACCAGATCATCCGGCGCATGCGCCAGGCCGAGGACGACATGGCCAACCCGGACGATGCGATCCGCGAGAAGGCGATGCACCGGTACGGCCGGCTCGAGGCGGAGTTCACGACGTCGGGCGGATACGCCGCCGAGTCCGAGGCCGCCACGATCTGTGCCAACCTCGGCCTGCCGGACCGCATCCTCGACCAGCCCCTGCACACCCTCTCCGGCGGCCAGCGCCGCCGCGTGGAGCTGGCCCGGATCCTCTTCTCGGACGCGGACGTCCTGCTGCTGGACGAGCCGACCAACCACCTGGACCACGACTCGATCGTGTGGCTGCGGGAGTTCCTGAAGTCCTACCCGGGCGGTTTCATCGTCATCAGCCACGACGTGGACCTGATGGAGATGACCGTCAACAAGGTCCTCTACCTGGACGCCAACCGCCAGGTGATCGACCAGTACAACATGGGGTGGAAGAACTACCTGCTGCAGCGCGAGCAGGACCAGGCCCGGCGCAAGCGCGAGTTCTCGAACGCGGAGAAGAAGGCCAGCCACCTGATGGACCAGGCCAACAAGATGCGCGCCAAGGCGACCAAGGCGGTCGCCGCGCAGAACATGATCAAGCGCGCCGAGCGCATGATGCAGGGCCTGGAGGGGGAGCGGGCCGCGGACAAGGTCGCGGCGATCCGCTTCCCGGAACCGGCCAAGTGCGGCAAGACGCCGCTGACGGCGCAGGACCTGTCCAAGTCCTACGGCTCCCTGGAGATCTTCGCCGGGGTGGACCTGGCGATCGACCGCGGTTCTCGGGTGGTGATCCTCGGCTTCAACGGTGCCGGCAAGACGACGCTGCTGCGGATGCTGGCGGGCATCGACACACCGGACACGGGCGAGGTGATCGCCGGTCACGGCCTCAAGCTCGGCTACTACGCCCAGGAGCACGAGACGCTGGACACCGATCGCACCGTCCTGGAGAACATGAAGACCGCGGCCCCGGACCTGGCGGACACCGAGGTGCGCAACATCCTGGGCTCCTTCCTGTTCCAGGGCGACGACGTGGCCAAGCCGGCCGGCGTGCTCTCCGGCGGCGAGAAGACCCGCCTCGCCCTGGCCACCCTCGTGGCCTCCAGCGCGAACGTGCTGCTGCTGGACGAGCCGACGAACAACCTGGACCCGGCCTCACGCCAGGAGATCCTCAACGCCCTGCGGACCTACGAGGGTGCGGTCGTGCTGGTCACCCACGACGAGGGCGCGGTGGAGGCGCTCGACCCGGAGCGCGTGGTCCTGTTGCCGGACGGGGTGGAGGACCTCTGGAACAGCTCCTACCAGGACCTCATCACGCTGGCCTGACCGGCGGACCGGCCGGCGCGCCCTCAGCGTGCTCAGCGTGACTCGGCGGCGTCGAGGAGCGCGTCCTCGGCCTCCTCGTCGGTCGGCCGCCCGCCGCGGCGGCGGGCCGGCCTCGACTTCGGAGCCCGGTAGGCGGAGAGGTACCCGTCGTCCTCGGTCAGTCCCTGCTCGCGGTCGTCGCGGTCGTTGAGGGCCCGTTGCCGGGCCATGTAGCCCCAGACCACGAAGCTCATCAGCCCGAACATGAACCACTGCAGCGAGTAGGACAGGTGCGGTCCCTCGTCCAGCGGGGGCTTGGGCGGCTGTTGCATGCCCACCGCGGGGGCGGGGGTCTCGTCCGCCAGCTGACCGTAGGCGGTGTCGGCCACGGGGTAACCGACGCTGTCCGTGAAGGCGACCAGGTCGATCGAGGCGAGCTGGCCCTCGGGGGCGTCCCGGCCCAGGTCGGGCTCGCCCGGCTTGGCCCGGACCACGACCGTGACCTCGCCCGCGGGCGGGGAGGGGACGACGTCGGGCCGGCCGGGGGTGTCACCGATCGGCAGCCAGCCGCGGTTGACCACGATCACGTCCCCGGTGTCCGCGCGGAAGGGCACGAGGACCTCGTAGCCCGGCTTGCCGGCCAGCGGGCGGTTGCGCACGATCCGGGTGTCCTCCTCGAGGTACTCGCCCTCCATCTCCACGGGGGTCCACTGCTGGTGGGGCTGGAAGTCGGTGAACACCGTGGCGTTCGAGGCCAGCGGGACGGCCGGCTCGTCGTAGTTCTGCAGGACCTTGTTGATCTCGGCCACGGCCTCCATGCGCCGGTCCATCTGCCATTGGCCCAGCAGGGCGCAGGCGACGGCGAAGACGGCGCAGAAGGCCAGCCCGCCGAGCCACTGCGGGGAGATGAGGAAGCGGTAGTCGAGCCGGGCACGCTTCGGCGTCTGCGCCTCGGGTTCAGTCAAGCGGGAGCACGTCCTTCAGCAGTCCCCGGGACCGCAGGTAGTCGGCGAGCCAGTCCCGGTGCTCCGGGCAGGCCAGCCAGGTCTTGCGCCGCTCGGGCGCGTGGATGCGGGGGTTGTTCCATTCCAGGAGCCAGGCGGCGTCCTGCCGGCACCCCTTGCGGGAGCACTCCGCCCGGGCCGGTCCGCCGGACCCGTCCGGTCCCGAGGGCGGCGCGGTCGCCGGGCCGGGCGTGGCGGAGGCGGTGCCGTCCAGGGCACCCAGGAGGTCACGGTCGTTCATGCGGCGCGGTGGTCCCGATCGTTGCCCGGTTCCGGCAGGGGGCGCGGTTCCGGCTGGACGCGGGGCCCGGTCGGCCGGGCGCCCGCCGGCGGATCGTCCGTGGTGGTTCCCACCAGGGTCTCCGGCCCGGCGTCCAGCTGCAGCCGGTTCGTGAGTTCCTGGGCGCTGGCCCGGGGCACGGCGTCCAGCGCCTCGCCGTTGGAGACGGTGCCGGCATTGGCCAGGACCACCGCGATGTACGGCAGCACGATGGCCAGGACGAAGAAGACGATCTGCACCCAGCCGGTCGTGAAGAAGGCCAGCACGAAGCAGACGGTGCGGATCCCCATCTGCCACGCGTAGCGCACGAAGCGGGCGTCGCGGTCGACGTGGCCCGGTGCCGGTGCGCTGGTGATGCGCTGGACGTCCTCGGAGCGGTCTCGCCGGGGGTGCCCGGTCTGGCGACCGGTCTCGGCGTGACGGATGGACATGGGGCAGGCTCCTGAGCGGTGGGGAATCGGTGGCCGGCGTGTCCGGGCCTGTCGTCCATTGTCCCACTTTCCGCCCTAGAGTGGGGCACCGAAGAAGCAGGACCGACCCAGGAGGAACCATGGCCGAGGCAAGCACGCAGGATTCGACGGGCGGGCGCAGCGTCCTGGTCACCGGTGGCAACCGGGGCATCGGCCTGGCCATCGCGCAGGCCTTCCGGGACAACGGGGACCGGGTGGCCGTCACCTCGCGGTCCGGGCAGGCCCCGGACGGGCTGTTCGCGGTGCAGGCCGACGTCACGGACGCCGACTCGGTGGACCGGGCCTTCTCCGAGGTCGAGGCGGCCCACGGCCCGGTCGAGGTGCTCGTGGCCAACGCGGGGATCACCCAGGACCAGTTGCTGCTGCGGATGAGCGAGGAGGACTTCACCTCGGTCATCGACACCAACCTCACCGGTGCCTTCCGGGTGCTCAAGCGCGCCTCCAAGGGCATGATTCGCAAGAAGAAGGGCCGCGTGGTGCTGATCTCCTCGGTCGTCGGCCTGATGGGCTCGCCGGGACAGATCAACTACGCCTCCTCCAAGGCCGGCCTGGTCGGCATGGCCCGCTCACTCACCCGCGAACTCGGTTCCCGGAACATCACGGCCAACGTGGTGGCCCCCGGGTACATCGACACCGAGATGACCCAGGCCCTGGGCGAGGACCTGCAGAAGCAGTACAAGACGCAGATCCCCGCCGGCCGTTTCGCCGAGCCGTCCGAGGTTGCCGGCGTGGTGCGGTGGCTCGCCTCCGACGAGGCCTCCTACATCTCCGGTGCCGTCATCCCCGTGGACGGCGGCCTGGGGATGGGACACTGATCCGCATGACTTCCGAGAACACGGGTGCCGAGGGCACCCAGAGCACCCAGACCACCCAGGACCTCGCCGGCAAGGGCGCCATCGTCACCGGCTCCAGCCGTGGTGTGGGCGCCGACACCGCGCGACTGCTCGCCGCCCGGGGGGCCGGCGTCGTGGTCAACTACCGGCAGAAGGCGCCCCGGGCGAACAAGGTGGTGGCCTCGATCGAGGAGGCCGGCGGCCGCGCCGTCGCCGTGGGCGCGGACATCACCACCGCCGAGGGCCGCCAGGCCATGGTGGACGCCGCCCTCTCGGCCTTCGGCTCCCTGGACATCCTGGTGCTCAACGCCTCCGGGGGGATGGAGTCCTCCATGGGCGAGGACTACGCGAACGTGCTGAACCGCGACGCCCAGGTCGCCATGCTCGAGGCCGCCGCCGAGGTCATGCCCTCCGGCTCGCAGGTGGTCTTCGTCACCAGCCACCAGGCGCACTTCATCGACGCGGTCCCCACCATGGACGCCTATGTGCCGGTGGCCCGTTCCAAGCGTGCCGGCGAGACCGCCCTGCGGGAGCGCATCCCCGCGCTGCGCGAGAAGGGCATCACCCTCGTGGTGGTGTCCGGGGACATGATCGAGGGAACCATCACGGCCACGATGCTCAACCGGGCCGAGCCCGGGGCCATCGAGGCCCGGCGCGAGGCGGCCGGGAAGCTGTACTCGGTCGAGGAGTTCGCCGCCGAGGTGGCCTCCCTCGTGGGCCGGGACCTGCCGGCCGGACACACCGAGTACGTGGGCGGGGCCCAGGACTTCCTCGAGGCCGCCGGCGGCGATCCCGACCACCGCTGACGCGGGGCCCTCAGAGGCCGGCGAGCACCCGGACGACGTCCAGCGACGGCACGTCCAGCTCGACATCGGCGTGCGGGCGCAGGGCGGGCTTGGCGCAGAACGCCACGGCCAGCCCTGCGGCCTGCAGCATGTCGATGTCGTTCGCGCCGTCGCCCACGGCGATCACCCCGGCAGGGTCCACCCCGGCCTCCGCGGACCACGCGCGCAGCATCCGCGCCTTGACGGCACTGTCCACGACGGCCCCGGTCACGCGCCCGGTCAGCCGGCCGTCCACGATCTCCAGGTCGTTGGCCCGGTAGCGGGTCAGCCCGAGGTCGGCGGCCAGCGGCGCCAGCACCTGGGTGAAGCCGCCCGAGACCGCGCACACCTCCCAGCCGGCGTCGCGGAACGCGGTGATCACCTCGCGGGCCCCGTCCTGCGGCTCGACGGCGGCCGCCACCTTCGCGATGACGTCCTCCTCCAGCCCGGCCAGGGCCTGCACCCGCTGGTGCAACGACTGGGCGAAGTCCACCTCACCCCGCATGGCGGCCTCCGTGACCTCCGTGACCTCCGCCTCGCGCCCGGCATACGCGGCCAGCAGCTCGATGACCTCCTGGCGGATCAGCGTGGAGTCCACGTCCATCACCAGCATCCTGGGCGTGGCCGTGACGGCCTCCGCGGGCACCACCGCCACGGCCGCGCCGTGGGGCAGCAGGGCCGGATCCGGCCGGCCGGCCGGCTCCCCGGCGGGGACGTCCCAGCGCCAGCCGTGGAAGCCGACGCCGGAGACCGGTTCCGCGTGGGCGGGCACCCCGACCGGCGCGTCATCGCGGCCCGGCCCACCGGCGGCGGGACCGGCCTCCCCGGGGAGGTAGACGAGGACCCGGTCGGTCGCGGCCCCGGGCCGGGAGGCCGGGGTGAGTCCGTCGTCGTCGGTGACTGCTGCGGTGAAGGATGCAATGGGCGCCATGCCGTGGCCTTTCGTGCTGGGAAGGGTCCTCCTAGCCTAGTGTTTGAGGCATGACCAACCCTTCTGACGGACTCCAGCGCGCCAGTCATGCCCCTTCGACCCTCGTCCCCTCGGGCGAGGCAGTGGTGGAGATGGCGGCGGTGGGGGTCCGCAGGGGCACCAAGGAACTGCTGCAGGACATCCACTGGCAGGTGCGTGAGGGCGAGCGGTGGATCATCATGGGTCCCAACGGGGCCGGCAAGTCCACCCTGATGCAGGTGGCCTCCACGCGCATGCACCCCACGACCGGCATGGTGGGGATCCTGGACGAGGTCCTCGGCGCCGTCGACGTCTTCGAGCTGCGCCCGCGCATCGGGCTGTCCTCCGCGACGTTGGCCCAGCAGCTCCCGGGCCAGGAGACCGTGCTGGATGCCGTGGTGACGGCGTCCTGGGGCGTGATGGGCCGCTGGAACGAGGACTACGACGCGCAGGACGAGGAACGGGCCCGGCGCCTGATCTGGCAGTGGGGACTCAGCGGTTATGAGGACCGGCGCTTCGGCACCCTGTCCGAGGGCGAGCGCAAGCGCGTCCTCGTGGCCCGGTCGCTCATGACCGACCCGGAACTGCTGCTGCTCGACGAGCCCGCGGCCGGCCTGGACCTGGCCGGCCGGGAGACCCTCGTGCGGGCCCTGACCCGCCTGGCCGCCGATCCGGCCGCGCCCACCCTGGTCCTGGTCACCCACCACGTGGAGGAGATCCCGCCGGGCTTCACCCACGCGCTGCTGATGCGCCAGGGCCGCGTGGTCGCCGCCGGTCCGCTGGAGCAGACCCTCATCGAGGACAACCTCTCCGCCGCCTTCGGCCTGCCCCTCAAGGTCACTCGCGACGAGGGCCGTTACACGGCCGTCGCCCGCTGACCGGCGCACCCGTCGCACCGGAGGGGTACTGCGTGGAATTCCTGGGCCTCGAGCTCTGGCAGGTGGCCGTCATCCTGCTGGCCGGATTCTGGGCCGGCACCATCAACACCCTCGTCGGGTCCGGCACCCTGGTGACCTTCCCGGTGCTGGTCGCCATGGGATTCCCCCCGGTGACCGCCCAGATCTCCAACGCCATGGGCCTGGTGGCCGCGGGCGTGTCCGGGGTGTTCGGCTGGCGGCGTGAGCTGGCCCAGTCGCGCGCGGTGCTGCCGGCGCTGACGACCGCCTCGCTGACCGGGGGGCTGGTCGGCGCGTTCCTGCTCATGGTGCTGCCGGAGGAGGTCTTCGGGGTCGCGGCACCGATCCTGATCGTGGTGGCCCTGGGCTTCGTGGTGTTCCAGCCGCGGATGTCCGCGTGGGTGCGCCGCCGGAAGGCGCGCCAGGCCGAAACGGACGGCCAGGAGGGGACGCCGGAGGCCGCGACGGCCCCGGGGCCGGGGGCCGTGACCCGCGTCGGCGCGGAGGACCCGGGCGTCCCGACGGGACCGGTGACCCCGCTGCTGTGGCTGCTGACCTTCGGCGCGGGTGTCTACGGGGGGTACTTCGTGGCGGCGCAGGGCGTGTTGCTTCTGGGCATCCTCGGGGTGTTCATGGGCGGGGCCCTCGTCCACGCCAATGCCGCGAAGACCTACCTGTCCCTCATGGTCAACCTCATCGCCGCCACGTCCTACCTGCTCTTCGCCTTCGACCGCATCGACTGGCGGGCCGTGCTGCTCATCGCGGTCTCCTCCATGCTCGGTGCCAGCCTGGGCGCCCGGATCGGCCGGCGGATCAGGCCGTTCTGGCTGCGGGTGGTCATCGTCGTCGTGGGCCTGGCCGGCCTGGCGAACATGGTCTGGCGGCTGGTCGCCGGTGGGTGAGGCAGTGGGCCGGCCCGGGGGCCAGCCGGGGAGTCAGTCGGGGAGTCAGCCGGTGGAGCTGACCGACGTCTCCGATCCGCGGGTGGAGGTCTACGCCCGGCTCACCGACGCCGCCCTGCGCCGACGGCAGGACACCGTCCACGGCATCTACCTGGCCGAGTCCTCGCAGGTGGTACGCCGCGCACTGGCGGCCGGGCACACTCCCCGGTCGTTCTTCCTCACCCACCGGTACCTGGAGTCGATGGCCGACGTGTTCGCCGCGCATCCCCGGGTTCCCGTGTACACCGGCACGGACGAGGTCCTGGAACGCATCACCGGTTTCCACCTGCACCGCGGTGCGCTGGCCGCCATGGACCGGCCGGCGCCGCGCACCGTGGACGAGGTCCTGGCCGGGGCGCGGCGGGTCGCGATCCTGGAGAACGTCTCCGACCACACCAACCTCGGCGCGATCTTCCGCTCGGCGGCGGGGCTGGGGGTGGACGCCGTCCTGGTCAGTCCCGAGTCCGCCGACCCGCTCTACCGGCGCAGCATCCGCGTGTCGATGGGTACCGTGTTCGCCGTGCCGTGGGCCCGGATCGGGGAGGCCGACGGCCGGGGCCGGTCGGCCTGGCCCGCCGAGCTGGACCGGTTGCGGGGCGAGGGGTTCACGGTGGCCGCCCTCGAGCTCAGCGAGGAGGCCATCCCCGTGGACGCCCCGGAGCTGCGCGGACACGACCGGCTGGCCCTGGTCCTGGGCGCCGAGGGCCCGGGGGTCACCCCGGCGACGCTCGCGGCCTGTGACCTGCACGTGGCGATCCCCATGTCCGCCGGGGTGGCCTCCCTCAACGTGGCCGCCGCGTCGGCCGTCGCCTTCTGGGAGTTGCGTTCCCGCGCCTGAGGGCCGATGCGCTATAGTTGATCCTCGGCCGTGCCGCGGCCGACCCCCCAACGTTCCTGAAAAGCTGCTGGCAAAATCCAGTGGCGCATGCGAAGGATTCCCCATGAAGACTGACATCCACCCCGATTACCAGCTGGTGATCTTCAACGACCTGGCCTCCGGCGAGAAGGTCCTCACCCGCACCACCACCTCCTCGGACAAGACGATGGAGTGGGAGGACGGCAACACCTACCCGGTGATCGACGTCGAGATCTCGGCCGCGTCCCACCCGTTCTACACCGGCAAGCAGCGGATCATGGACACCGCCGGCCGCGTCGAGCGCTTCAACGCCCGCTTCAAGGGCTTCGGCGGCAAGAAGTAGTCTTCCGCCTCCACGACATCCCGGAACCGGGGTCGAGCCGGCCGTCCTCCCTCGGGAGGCGGCCAGGACTCGGCCCCGGTTCCTGTCTGTCTACCCGACTGCCCTCGTCCTGCGGCGGTCAGACGTCCAGGACGGGGAAGTAGCCGGTGCCTTGGTAGTCGTCCTCGTCGCTGGGGGAGCGACGGGCATCGTCCGTGCGCGAGCTGTCCCGCACGGCCAGCACGCAGCCGGCGGTCGACATGAAGAGCATGATGATCCCCAGCGGATTGCTCAGCGCGGCGGCCACGCCTTCGGCCTGAGGTCCCACCAGGGCGCCGAGCACGGAGGAGGCGCCCTCCCCGGTGTCCGGCAGCGTGAAGCCCAGCCCGAGGCCGCAGGCCCAGGCGATCAGCAGCAGCCCCAGGGACCGGGCGGAGGGCTGGCGTCCCGCGCGGCGGCGGGGCACCGCGAGGGCGGTCACCGAGAGCAGGAACAGGACCGGCGCGAGCGTCAGCGCATAGACCGCCGTGAGGTCCCCGGCGCTGTCCGTCAGGAACCGGCCACCGGCCATCCAGAGGGGCACCGCCACGGCCAGGATCCAGCCGGCCCTCGTCGTCCACCGGCGAAGGGCACCCGCGTCGTTCGTCATGCCCCGAGCCTACCCAGCCCCTCTCACGTCCACACTTCGGAGGATCCCCGGCGGTGCGAACCCAGCAGGTGGGTGTCGATGATCCCGATGGCCTCCATGAGGGCGAACATCGTGGTCGGTCCCACGAACCGGAAACCCCGCGCCCGCAGCGCTTTCGACAGGGCCGTGGACTCGGGGGACGTGCTCGGGACCTCCGCCGGGGTCTGCGGCCGGGGGGTCTGTTCCGGCTGGAACGACCAGACGAACTCGGCGAGCCCGCCGTCCGGCCGCAGCCGGAGGGTGGCCCGGGCATTGCCGATCGTCGCCAGAATCTTGGCCCGGTTGCGGATGATCCCCGCATCGGCCAGGAGCCGGTCCACCTCGGTCTCCCCGAAGCAGGCGACCTGTTCCGGGTCGAAGTCCGCGAAGGCCCGCCGGAACGCGGGCCGCTTGGCCAGCACGGTCCGCCAGGAGAGCCCGGACTGGAAGGCCTCCAGGGACAGTCGCTCGAACACGCCGTGCTCGTCCCTGACGGGCAGGCCCCACTCCGTGTCGTAGTACTCGCGCAGCAGGGGATCGGTGGCGGCCCACGGCGGGCGGGCGAGGCCGTCCTCCCCGACGACGAGGGCGTCCGGCAGCGGCTCGCTCACGCGGCGACCGCCCGGTTCTCGAGGCCCAGCAGCGTCTCCTTGGCCTCGAGCCCGCCCAGGTAACCCCCCAGCCCGCCGTCCGAGCGCAGCACCCGGTGGCAGGGGACGACGACCGGCAGCGGGTTGGTGGCGCAGGCGGTGCCCACGGCCCGGACGGCACCGGGTCGGTCGAGGAGCTCGGCGACCTGACGGTAGGACATGGTCCGCCCGTAGCCGATCTCCGGCAGGCGCTGCTGCACGGCCCGCCGGAAACCGTGGGACAGGGCGAAGTCCAGGGGCACCCCGAACTGCCGCCTGCGGCCGGCGAAGTACTCCTCCAGTTCGGCCGCGGCCGCGTCCAGCTTCCAGGGAGCGTGCAGGATGCGGGGCCCGAGCCGCTGGGCCAGCCCGGACAGGACCTCATCGAAGCCCTCCCGCTCGAAGGCGACCCGGACCAGTCCCCGCTCGGTGGCGGCCAGCAGGAGCCGGCCCACGGGGCTCTCGAGGATCCGGTAGGCGACCTCCAGCAGGGCCTCGTCCTCCGCCCGGTGGGCCAGCCTCCCGGCCAGTCCGGCCAGCTCGGCCTCGGACACCGAGAAAGCCGGCAGGCTCCCGGGGCCCAGGGGTGATGGTGTCGTCATGACGTGGTCCTCATCGTGTCTCGTTTCGTCTCGTCTCGTCGTGTCTCGTCTGACCGCTCAACCGTCATAGCGGTCCCGAAGGGTCCTGAGCCCGTCGGCCGCCGCCCGGCGGACGGCCTCGGGGGTGCTGCCGATCAGCTCGGCCGTCTCGGTGTGCCTCAGGCCTCCGAGGTAGTGGTACGCGATGGCCAGTCGCTGACGTTCGGGCAGCGCGGCGACGGCCGTCCACACGGCCGCGTGCCCGTCCGCGTCACTCGCCGGTGCCACCACGGTGTCCGGCAGTTGCTCCACCGGCACGGGCTGCCGTTGCCGGGCGCGCAGCACGTCGACCGCCTTCCGGCCGGCGACCCGCACCAGCCAGGCCTCCAGGTTCGCCACGGCCTCCAGGTCCGGCCAGGACCGCAGGGCCGCGAGGAAGGTCTCCTGCCAGGCGTCGTCCGCGTCCGGACCCGGTCCCAGCACGGCGCGGCAGACCCGCAGCACGGTGGCACCGTGCGTGCGGACGGCCAGGTCGAAGGGCGGCATCATCGTCATCACACCGTAGTCGTCGCCGGGAGGGAAAACGTGAGGTCCGGCCCCCGGCCAGGGGTTCATGGTGGCCAGGGGTTCATAGTATGGAGGGATGAGCGATCACCATGGTGAATTCAAGGTGCCCGGCGGCAAGCTGGTCATCGCCGACCTCACCGTCTCGGACGGTTCCGCCCCCGGGGCGGGGACCATCACGAGCGCGAGCATCAACGGTGACTTCTTCCTGGAGCCGGACGAGGCCCTGGAGCACATCAACCGGTCGCTGGTCGGCCTGTCCCAGGAGGCACCCCACGGGACCATCGCGGAGGCGGTGGACGCCGCCGTCGGGCCCGGGACGGTCATGTTCGGCTTCGACGCGCACGCCGTGGCCACCGCGGTGCGCCGGGCCCTGGGCCACGCCACCACCTGGGAGGACCACGAGTGGGAGGTCCTGGCCCCCCAGCCCCTGCCCATCACCACCCAGGTCGCTCTGGACCAGGTCCTCACGGAGGACGTGTCCGCCGGACGGCGCCGGCCCGCACTGCGGCTGTGGCAGTGGACGGAGCCGGCCGTGGTCATCGGGTCCTTCCAGTCCCTGGCCAACGAGGTGGACCCGGACGGGGTCCACCGGCACGGCATCTCCGTGGTGCGCCGCATCTCCGGGGGCGGGGCCATGTTCATGGAGGCCGACAACTGTGTCACCTACTCGCTGTACCTGCCGCAGTCCCTCGTGGACGGGATGAGCTTCGCCGACTCCTACCCCTTCCTGGACGCGTGGGTGATGGAGGCACTGCGCCGCACGGGCGTGGAGGCGTTCTATCAGCCGCTCAACGACATCGCCACGCCGCAGGGCAAGATCGGCGGCGCCGCCCAGAAGCGGTTGTCCGGCGGGGGCCTGCTGCACCACGTCACCATGAGCTACGACATCGACGCGGAGAAGATGACCGACGTGCTGCGCATCGGCCAGGAGAAGCTCCGGGACAAGGGCATCCGCTCGGCGAAGAAGCGCGTCGACCCGCTGCGCCGGCAGACCGGGCTGACCCGGTCCGAGATCTGGGAGGTCATGATGGACACCTTCGCCGAGCGCCACGGTGCCCTCCGCAGCACCCTGACCGAGGACGAGATCAGCCGCGCCGAACAGCTCGCCGCCGGCAAGTTCGCCACCCCGGAGTGGACCGCGCGGGTCCCCTGACGCCGGACCCGGTCACCGCCCGGCGGCCTGGACCCGCAGGGAACGGACCAGGTCGTCCGTCCGCTCGACGACGATCCGCCGCAGCGCCCTCGGCGCCTCTGGGTGCTCCGCCAGCCACGCGCGCGCCGCCGCGACCACGGGGTGGGCGTCCTGGGCGTCGGGACCCCCGGGCAGTGCGTCCTGGGCCGCGGGGAAGAGCCCCCCGATGGTGCGCGAGGCCAGCCCGTTGGACCGGCCGGTCCAGATGCCCGTCAGCTCGGGCCAGTACCGGGGGGTGAACGGCGCGGCGAGGTCCGGGCGGGACGCGGTGAATCCCGCGGCGACGGCTGACAGGTGATCGTTGGAGAGCACGCGGCCGTCGGCCGTCCGCCCCGTGATGACCGCGGTCCAGGCCTGCTCGCGCACCCGCGCCTCCGGCACGGCGGCCGAGGCCGTCCGGTGCCACACGGCCGTCTGCGCGGTCACCTCCGCGGCCAGCGCCCGGTCCAGGCGGTCCTGGTCCGCCCGGCCCAGCGCCGCCAGGGCCTGCAGGGCCGCCCAGCGCATCTCGGCGTCCACCTCCAGTCCGGGCGCGACGGCGGCGCGCCCGCCCTCCGCCGTGCCGTCACCGGCAGGGCGCGCACCCCCGGGCCAGCCGGCCAGCACCGATTCCAGGACCGTGACGACACCGCGCACGGCATCGTGGTCCGCGTCCTCGGCGTCGCCGGCGTCGCCGGCATCGGCCGCACCGCGCGCGAGCAGGGCGAAAACCCGCATCGCGGCCCGCTGGCGGTCGCTGCCCGCCACAACGCTCCCGGACCCGCTCAGCGCCTCGCGCAGGGCGGCCCCGAACCGCACCCGCAGCCCCGTCCTCACGCCGGCCGGGGCGTAGCGGCGAATGGCCGTCTCCGCCTGCCCGAGGACCTGGGAGTACAGGCCGACGTCCTCGAGGTGACCGGAGAGCCGGCAGCAGGCCCCCACGAAGTCCGCGGCCGGCAGCAGCCCGTCGCGCGTCATGTTCCACAGCGCCGCCCACACGGTCGCCGCGGCGAGGCTGTCCGTCACCGGGTGCTCGAGCACCGCCGCCACGGAGGCCGGGTCCAGCCGGATCTTCGCGTAGGTGAGGTCCTCGTCGTTGGGCAGCACCAGCCGCACGGCCCCGGCACCCTCGCCGCCGGCTGCCTCGTGACCCGCCGCGCCCCCGGCCGCGATGTGCGCCCCGGTGGCACCGGAGGCCACCTCCACGTCGGTGACGGCCGTGCGCACCAGCCGGCCGCCGTCGTCGGGGGCATAGCGACCCACCCTGAGCACGTGTGGGCGCAGGACCTGCCGCCCCGTGGCCGGGTCCGTGCCGCGCTGGCACAGCACCGGGGTCTCCCCGTCCCGGACCCACAGCTCCGGGACGCCCGCGGTCTGCAGCCACTGCACCGGCCAGTCGGCGAGGTCCCGGCCGGAGACCTCCTCGAGCACCGCCAGGAAGTCCTGCAGCGCCGCGTTGCCCCAGGCGTGCCGGGCGAAGTACTCCCGGGAGGCCGCCATGAACGCCTCTCGCCCCACGAACGCCACCAGCTGCTTGAGCACCGAGGCGCCCTTGGCGTAGGTGATGCCGTCGAAGTTCTGCCGGGCGGCCTCGAGGTCGGCGATGTCCGCGACGATCGGGTGGGTGGTGGGGTACTGGTCCTGGACGTAGGCCCACCCCTTGCGCCGGTGCGCGAAGGTGGTCCACGCGTCCGTGAACTCCGTGGCCTCGGCCACGGCCAGCGTCCCCATGTAGTCCGCGAACGACTCCTTCAGCCACAGGTCGTCCCACCACCTCATGGTGACCAGGTCACCGAACCACATGTGGGCCATCTCGTGCATGATCGTGGTGGCCCGGCCCTCGTACTGGGCCCGTGTGGCGCGTGAGCTGAACACGTAGTCCTCGGTGAGGGTGACCAGCCCCGGGTTCTCCATCGCCCCGAGGTTGTACTCCGGGACGAAGGCCTGGCCGTACCTCCCCCAGGGGTAGGGCACCCGGAACAGGTCGTGGAAGTGGTCCAGGCCGGCCCGCGTGGTGTCGAAGACCCGTTCCGCGTCCATCGCCCCGGCCATCGAGCGCCGGCAGTACAGGCTCAGCGGCACCACGGGCGCCCCGGACCCCGGGTGGCCGTCCCAGCGGTCCTCCCAGACCGCATACGGTCCCGCCAGCAGCGTGGTGATGTACGTGGACATCGGCGGTGTGGGGGAGAAGTCCACCGTCACCAGGCCCTCGCCCGCGTCCCGACGCGCGGCCTCGGGCTGGTTCGAGGCCAGCACCCAGTCCGCCGGCCCCGTCAGGTGGAACGTGAACCGTCCCTTCAGGTCCGGTTGCTCGAACGTGGCGAACACCCGGCGGGCGTCCGCCGGCTCGTACTGGGTGTACAGGTAGGTCCGGCCGTCCGAGGGGTCCACGAAGCGGTGCAGGCCCTCACCCGAGGTGGAATAGAGCGCCGTGCCCACCACGGTCACCTCGTTGCTCCCGGCCAGGTCCGGCAGCAGGATGCGGGACCCGCCACAGACCTGCGCGGTGTCCAGGCAGCGGCCGTTGAGCACCACGGACTCGACCCCGTCATGGATGAAGTCCAGGAAGGTGGACGACCCCGGGTCCGCGCAGGAGAAGGTCAGGGAAGTCCTCGTGCGGAAGCCGGTGGCCTGCGCATCCAGTGCGGTGCCGAGGTCCACGTGCACGTCATAGTCGTGGACGGTGACCAGCGCCGAGCGCTCGCGGGCCTCCTCGCGGGTGAGGTTCGTGCGGTCCAGGAAGGCCGGTTCGGCTGTGGGCGTGGTCACCATGAAGGTATTCAACCACTGTTTCAGGTTTTCCGCCGTGGACCGGCACCCGCGCGAAATGTCCCGTTGCGGTGCCGGGCCGTGGAATGCTGGTGGACATGTCAGACCTGTTTGCCGCATACGCCGAGGCGCTGGAGCGCGGCGACGCGTGGGACGAGATGTTCGCCCCGGGATTCACGCTGCGCCAGGACTACCGTCCCGTGCAGCGTGCCCTGGACGAGCTCTCCCTCGACGACGTCACCGCCCGGGCGGACTCGATGGCCCGGACCTTCCTGGACCGCGGCGTCACCTTCGACTACGCGGGCGAGGAGCGGGCCTGGCCCCTGGACATCGTCCCCCGCGTCATCCCCGCGGACGACTGGGAGGTCCTGGAGCGGGGCGTGGCCCAGCGTGTGCGGGTGCTGGAGGCCTTCCTGGACGACGTCTACTCCACGATGTCGGTGGTGCGGGACGGGGTGGTGCCCCGGTCGCTGATCACCACCAGCGCCCACTTCCACCGCGCCGTCCACGGCTTCCGCCCCGCCGGCGGAGTGCGCGTGCACGTCTCCGGCATCGACGTGGTGCGCGACGCCGAGGGGACCTTCCGCGTCCTCGAGGACAACGTCCGGGTGCCCTCGGGCGTCTCCTACGTGCTGGAGAACCGGCGGGCGATGTCCAAGGGCCTGCCCGAGGCCATCGGGTCCGTCAATGTCCGTCCCGTCGAGGAGTATCCCCGTCGCCTGCTGGCCGCGCTGCGCACGTCGGCGCCGTCGGAGATCGAGGACCCGGTCGTCGTGGTGCTCACCCCGGGGGTCTACAACTCCGCCTACTTCGAGCACACCCTGCTGGCCGGGATGATGGGCGTGGAACTGGTCGAGGGGCGTGACCTGGTCACCCGGGCCAACAAGGTCTACATGCGAACCACCGACGGCGAGCGGCGCGTGGACGTGATCTACAAGCGGATCGACGACGACTTCCTGGACCCCCTGCACTTCCGTTCCGACTCCGTCCTCGGGGTCCCGGGGATCGTCAACGCCGCCCGGGCCGGCAACGTCACCATCGCCAACGCGGTGGGCAACGGCGTGGCCGACGACAAGCTCGTCTACACCTACATGCCGGACCTGACCCGCTACTACCTGGGCGAGGATCCCATCGTCCCCAACGTGGACACGTTCCGGCTCGAGGAGCCCGAGGCCCGCGAGGAGGTCATGGACCGCCTGGACGAGCTCGTGGTCAAGCCGGTCGACGGGTCCGGTGGCAAGGGCCTCGTCATCGGGCCTGACGCCTCACCGGCCGAGCTCGAGGAATTGCGCCGCAAGGTCCTCGCCGAACCCCGGGGCTGGATCGCCCAGCCGGTGCTGCAGCTGTCCACGGTGCCGACCCTGGCCGGGGGCCGCTTCGCCCCCCGGCACGTGGACCTGCGGCCGTTCGCCATCAACGACGGGCACGACGTCTGGGTCCTGCCCGGCGGGCTGACCCGCGTGGCGTTGAAGGAGGGGTCGCTGATCGTGAACTCCTCCCAGGGCGGCGGGTCCAAGGACACCTGGGTGATGGCCCGCACCGGCGCGGAGGCGCGCCCCGCGGCCCACCGGGAACCCGAGCCACAGGTGCACGTGGTCGGGGACGACTGGCCCGAGGGGCAGTCGCAGAGTCCCCTGGACGAGATCGGACTGCTGCCCGAGCAGCAGCAACAACAGGGAGGGGCATCATGCTGAGCCGCATCGCCGAGTCGCTGTTCTGGATCGGCCGCTACGTGGAGCGCGCCGACGGCACCGCCCGCATCCTCGACGTGCACCTGGAACGGCTCAACGGGGCGAGCGCCCAGGAACAGGAGACCGTCACCCGGGAGCTGCTGACCATCATGGGCGTCCCGCAGCCGGAGGAGTACACGCTGGGCTCCCTGCTCAACACGCTGGCCTACACCCGGACCAGCACGCACTCCGTCGCCGGTTCCCTGGGCGCGGCCCGGGAGAACGCCCGGCGGGCGCGCGAGACCGTCTCGTCCTCCCTCTGGGAGGCGCTCAACACCACGTGGTACGGCCTCGGCCAGCACCGCCGGGACATGGTCGGCACCTATCGGTTCTGCCATTGGGTGCTGGAGCGCACCGCCATGATCCGCGGTCTCGCCGACTCCACCATGAGCCATGACGAGGCCTGGCTGTTCCTGGAACTGGGCCGCTCGCTGGAGCGGGCCGACATGACCGCCCGCATGCTCGCCACCCGCGAGTCCGAGGCCCTCGGCCTGTCCTGGGTCAACATGCTGCGGTGCGCCGGGGCCTATGAGTCCTTCCTGCGCACCCAGCGGGCCACCGTGGGCGAGGAGCACGCCGGTGAGTTCCTGCTGCTGGACCGGCTCTTCCCGCGCTCCGTGCTGCGCGCGCTGCAGGACGCCGAGGAGTGCCTGATGGCCCTGGACCCGTCCTACCAGCGCGTAGGCTTCATGGATGACGCTCGGCGGATCGTGGGGGAGATGCGTTCCACGCTGGAGTACTCGACCCCGGACCAGCTGGCCGCCTCGCTGCCGATCTTCCTGCACCAGGTCCAGCTCTCCTGCGCCCGGGCCTCCGAAGCCATCACCAACAAGTACTTTTCCCGGGGTCAGGAACTGTCCTGGGTGGGAGAGGTCTCATGAGCCGCCTGCACATCACGCACCGGACCAACTACGCGTACAACAGCCCGGCTACGACCTCGTACAACGAGGCCCGGATGACCCCGGTGACGGACGCCCAGCAGATCACCCTGGAGTCCTCGATCACCATCACGCCCCGGCAGGCGGTGGCCACCACCTACCGCGACTACTGGGGCACCCGGGTGACCTCGTTCGACGTCCACGTCCCCCACGACACCCTCGAGGTCCTCGCCTCCGCCACGGTGGAGGTCCACCGCGCCGATCCGCTCGTGCCGGACGACGACCTGGCGGACTGGGACCGGATGGAGTCGACGGAGACGGTGCACGAGTTCTCCGACTTCCTGCCGCAGACCCGGCTGTCCGATCCGGGCGACGACGCGCGCGAGCGGGCCCGCGCCCTGCGCGCCCCGCGGCCGCACCAGAGCGCCCGCAACGTGCTGGAATGGCTCGACGAGGCCATGTCCTACCAGCCGGGCGTCACCGCCGTGACCTCCGGGGCCGAGGATGCCCTGGCCACCGGCAAGGGCGTGTGCCAGGACCTGGCGCACATCGGGATCGGCATGATGCGCGCCCTCGGCATCCCCGCGCGCTACGTCTCGGGGTACATCCACCCGAAGCCCTCGGTGCCGCTGGGCACCGAGGTGGCCGGACAGTCCCATGCCTGGCTGGAATGGTGGGACGGCGCCTGGCACACGTGGGACCCGACCAACACCAAGCCGGCCGGCGACCTCCACGTGCTCGTGGGCCGCGGCCGCGACTACCGCGACGTGACCCCGCTGAAGGGGATCGTGTCCGGGGGACAGGGCTCCCGCCTCTCCGTCGAGGTGCTCATGCGCCAGGTGGCCTGATCCCGCACCAGAACAACCCTGATTCCTTGTGTCAGTGACTACAAGGGATCAGGGTTGTTCTGGTCTGGAGCTGATCAGGTCAGGGGCGGCACGAACTGGCCCTTCGCCAGCACGGTCAGGCCGGAGTCGGTCACCGTGAAACCGCGGGACTCGTCCTCCGCGCGGTCGAACCCGATCTGCACGCCCTCGGGCACGACGATGTTCTTGTCCAGGATGGCGTTGCGGATCTTGGCGCCCTTGCCGACCACCACGCCGTCCAGCAGGACGGACTGCTCCACCCACGCCTCGTTGTTGACCCGCACGTCCGTGGAGAGCACCGACTGGGCCACGGTGCCGCCGGACACGACGACGCCCTGGGAGAGCATGGAGTCCACCGCGGTGCCGGGCCGCTTGGTGGCGGACCGCACCAGCTTGGCGGGCGGGGACACCGACTGGCTGGTGAAGATCGGCCAGTCGCTGTTGTACAGGTTGAAGTCGGGCCACGGCTTCACGAGGTCCATGTGCGAGTCGTAGTACGCGTCCAGGGTGCCGACGTCCCGCCAGTAGTGGGATCCTCCCGATTCCCCGGGCACCTGGTTCGACGTGAAGTCGTAGACCCCGCAGTCGTTCTGCCCGACGAACCACGGCACGATGTCACCGCCCATGTCGTGGTCCGTGTCCTCCATCTTCGCGTCCTCGTTGATGGCGTTCACGAGCGCGTCGGCCGTGAAGACGTAGTTGCCCATGGAGGCCAGGAACTGGGTGGGATCGTCCGCGAGGCCCTGCGTCGTGGGGGGCTTCTCCACGAAGCGCTCGATCATCGTCGGATCCTCCGGACGGGTCTCGATCACGCCGAAGGACGAGGACAGCTCCAGGGGCTGGCGCACCGCGGCCACCGTGGCCGAGGCGCCGGAGGCGATGTGCTGGTCCACCATCTGCTGGAAGTCCATCCGGTAGACGTGGTCGGCGCCGATGACGACGACGATGTCCGGACGGGCGTCATGGATGAGGTTCATCGACTGGTAGATGGCGTTGGCGCTGCCCAGGAACCAGTCCTTGCCGCGACGCTGCTGGGCGGGGACGGACGCGATGTAGTTCTGCAGGAGGGTGGAGAGGCGCCAGGTCTCGGAGATGTGCCGATCCAGTGAGTGCGACTTGTACTGCGTGAGCACCACGATCTTCAGGTACCCGGAGTTGACCAGGTTCGACAGGGCGAAGTCGATCAACCGGTAGCTGCCGGCGAAGGGCACCGCCGGTTTCGCGCGGTCCGCCGTCAGCGGCATCAGCCGCTTCCCCTCGCCGCCCGCCAGGACGATCGCCAGCACCCTCTTCTGAGGCATTTCCTTCATCCCGTTCCGTCGATGTAGTGAACTTCCTTCACAGTAACGGGACTTCGTCACTCTGGACTACGTTGTAGTCGTGCGGATAGACATTGTGACCAAGGAGTTCCCCCCGGCCATCTACGGAGGCGCGGGCGTCCATGTCGCCGAGCTGTCCCGGGTCCTCGCGCCCCGGACGGAGCTGCACGTCCATGCCTTCGGCGAGGACCGCGACCCGGACTACCACGGCGCCTCCGTGACCAGTTACCGGGTGCCCGGGGGGCTCCAGGACGCCAACGCGGCGGTGCAGACCCTCGGCACCGACCTGGTGATGCTGGAGAACCTGGCGGGGACCGACCTCATCCACACCCACACCTGGTACGCGAACATGGCGGGCCACCTCGGCGGGCTGCTCCACGGCGTGCCGCACATCCTCTCCGCGCACTCCCTGGAGCCCCTGCGGCCGTGGAAGTCCGAGCAGCTGGGTGGGGGCTACCGGGTCTCCTCCTGGGCGGAGGCGACGGCCTACGCCTCCGCGGCCGCCGTCATCGCGGTGTCCGAGGGCATGCGCCGTGACATCCTCGCCGCCTACCCGGACATCGACCCGGACAAGGTGCGGGTGGTCCACAACGGCATCGACACCGACCGGTGGACCCCGCAGCCGGAGACGGACGCCCTGGAACGGCACGGCATCGATCCGGCCCGCCCCACCGTGGCGTTCGTCGGCCGGGTCACGCGCCAGAAGGGCGTGCCGTACCTGCTCCGGGCCGCGGCACGCCTCGATCCCGAGGTCCAGATCGTGCTGTGCGCAGGCGCCGCCGACACCCCCGGGCTCGCGGCCGAGGTCAACGCGCTCATCCAGGACCTGCAGCGGACCCGCGACGGGGTCGTGGTCATCGAGGGCATGTTGCCCCGCAGGGACGTCGTGCAGATCCTGTCCTCCGCCACGGTCTTCGCCTGCCCCTCGATCTACGAACCGCTGGGGATCGTGAACCTGGAGGCCATGGCCTGCGGGACCGCCGTGGTGGCCTCGGCCGTCGGCGGGATCCCGGAGGTCGTCCAGGATGGCGTCACCGGGCGGCTCGTGGCCCTGGAACAGGCCACGGACGGCACCGGGACACCGCTGGAGGAGGAGCGCTTCGTGGCGGACTTCGCCGACGCCCTCACCGCCGTCCTGGGTGACCCGGAGCAGGCCGCGCGCATGGGTGCCGCGGGACGCCAGCGGGCCATCGACCACTTCTCCTGGGAGTCGATCGCCGACCGCACGCTCGAGGTCTACTCCGCCGTCCTGGCCTGAGCACCGTGTCGACGAGGCCCCGGCCCCTGCACGACGGCAGGGACCGGGGCCTCGGCGTCCGGGACGGTGCGGGGCGGTGCGGCGCCGCGGTGTCCGTCGGTTCAGCGGTGGGAGCGCGTGCCCTGCACGGACCTCTCCGGGACGGGAGCGTCGGCACTGGCCCGCAGGATGCGGTAGTACTCGGCGGCCTCGTTCTGGCGCCGGGCCTCCTCGCCGGTGGCCACGTCCATCCGGACGTGCTCCGGAGCATAGCCCCAGGCGTCCACCAGGTCCTGGGCGTGCGGCCGCAGCCGGTAGGCCAGGCGGTTGATGTACTGGCGCAGGGTGCGCGCACGCTGGGGTGAGATGCGGGAGTTCTCCAGGAACCAGCCGAGGTCGTCCTCGATGACCCGCAGTGCGAAGAGGTCCCGCAGCCAGGTGAGGACCTGACGCGTGTGATCGTCCTCCACGCGCTCCACGGCCCGGGTGAAGGCCTCCCACTCGAGCAGTTCGGCGTGGTTCCGGGCGGCGTCGATGAGTTCGGTCTGGTGGCGGTTGAAGGTGGCCGCCTGCTCGGCGCGTGACTTCCTGGCCACCGGGAGCAGCGCCTGGGCCACGGCGCCGGTCTTGGTGCGCACGCGGTCCTCCAGCAGGGCGCGCTGGACCGCGGTCTCCTTGAACCAGTTGGCGCTCTTGCGTTCCGACCCGGCGTCCTGGACGGACTGGACCACCCGGCGCAGGCCGGACCGGTGGACGACCGCCTCGGTGGCCCGGGCCGCGACGAACTTCGACAGGGCCCCCACGGAGAACCCGGAGAGCTCCTTCGAGTAGTCCGCCAGGAGCCGCTTGCCCACCAGCTGGAGCAGGACGTTGTTGTCCCCCTCGAAGGTGACGTAGATGTCGAGGTCCGCCCGCAGGGACGCGAACCGGTTCTTCGCCATGAAGCCGGCCCCGCCGCAGGCCTCGCGGGCCTCCTGCAAGGTGTCCAGGGCGTTCCAGGTGGCCAGCGGCTTGATCGCGGCCGCCAGGGTCTCGAGCTCCTGCCGGTCCTGGTCGGAGTCGGACTCCCCGGAGAACACGGAGTCGAACTTCTCCAGCAGCTCGTTGCCGGCGAACGCGTCCGCGTAGGTGCGGGCCAGCCGGTCGATCAGCCGCCGCTGGTGCAACTGGTAGTCCATCAGGACCTCTTCATGGGTGTCCGAGGTCGCGTTGAACTGCCGACGTTCGTTGCCGTAGGTGACCGCGGCCTTCAGGGCCAGCGCCGAGACGGCCGCACCGGACAGCGCCAGGGACACCCGGCCCTGGACCAGGGTGCCGATCATGGTGAAGAACCGGCGCCCCGGGGAGCTGATGTCGGAGGAGTAGGTGCCGTCATCGGCCACCGAGCCGTACCGGTCGAGCAGGTTCGTGCGGGGGATGCGGACGCGATCGAAGTGCAGCCGTCCGTTGTCGATGCCGTTGAGTCCTCCCTTGAGCCCGTCGTCCTCGCCGCCGACGCCCGGCAGGAACGCCCCGGACTCGTCCCGGAGGGGCACGAAGAAGGCGTGCACGCCGTGGTTCACGCCGCGGGTGACCAGCTGGGCGAAGACCACGGCGGCCTTGCCGTGCAGGGCCGCATTGCCGAGGTAGTCCTTCCAGGCGGCCTTGAAGGGGGTGTGCACCTCGAACTCGTCGGTCTCCGGCACGTAGGTGGCGGTCGTGGCGAGGGAGGACACGTCCGAGCCGTGGCCGATCTCCGTCATGGCGAAGGCCCCGGGCAGTTTCAGGCTGATGACGTCGGGCAGCCACTTGTCGTGGTGCTCCTGGGTGCCCAGGTGCATGATGGCCGAGCCGAACAGGCCCCACTGCACGCCGGACTTGATCTGCAGGGAGGGATCGGCGGTGACCACCTCCACGAAGGCGGCGATGTTCCCGCCATGGTTGTCCTCGCCTCCCAGGTGCGCGGGGAACGCCTTCTGGACGACGCCCAGGTCCACGAGCAGTCCCAGCTGTCCGAGCACCCGTTCGCGGTGTTCGTCCATGGGCAGTCCCTCGACCTTGTGCAGGCGCGGGTCCTTGACGATCTCCCGGGACTGCCGGCGCTCCGCGGCCCACCGTCCGAGCAACAGGTCCTGGATCCGGTCCATGTCGAGTCCACCGGGTTCGGCCGGTGACACCGCGCTGGAGGCCGCGACCGGCACCGCGGCCTGGTCGGTGTCCGGAACGGGTGAGACGGCGACACCGTCCATGGCGGGGTCCGGGTGGGCCGCTCCGGCCTCGGCGGTTCCGGCCAGGACGGTGGAATCAGGGGTGGTGGTCATGACGTCTCCTGTCGGGGAGTGGGGGAGGAGGAGTGCTGGGGCGCGTAGGTCCCGGCCAGTCCGGCCGTGAGCCACGAGGTGATCTTGCGGGCGAGGCGGTCGGCCTCGGGCCTGCCCGGACCGGGAGGGGTGGCCAGCCAGGTCTCCCCGGCGGACCGGACCATGCCGATGGCGGCACGGGGCCAGTACCACGTGGCCGACCCCTCGGACGGCTCGCGGCCCTGCTGTCTCAGGTAGGTCCGGAAGTGCACGTCCATCACGGCGGCGATGCGGTCCGAGAAGTCGGCCATGGCCGCCGGCTGGGAGCCGTCCAGGGCGGCCGCGTCGGCGGCCTCCGGCGGCAACCGGGTTGAGAAGGCATAGACGTGCGGGGACGACTCCGCGAGCCGCAGGTAGACCGAGATCATCGCGTAGAGGCCGTCCAGGGCGTTCTCGGAGGCCTCCGCGGCGGTCAGCAGCTCGCGCTCCATGAACTCGATGGCGCGCTGCCCCACGGCCACCTGCAGGCCGTTCTTGTCCCCGAAGTACCGGTAGAAGACGCTCTTGGACGTCCCCGCGTGGGCGGCGATCTCGTCCATCGAGGCCTGGGGGCCGAGGTCGTGCACGGCGTGGCGGGCGGCGCGGATCAGTTCGCTGCGGCGTTGCTGACGATGCCGGTCCCAGCGCGTGCTGCGGCCGTCCGCCGCGGCCGGGGCGGACGACGGGGAGGCCGGCGACTGGAGGGGGTGCCGGCCCTGGGCTGCGCTGTTCACGATACTGAGCGTATCAGGTACTGTGGGTTCCAGTAACCCACCTCACACGTTCCGTCCGCGCCACGGCCCGCCGTGACCACCCGAAGGGATCACCATGACCGAGAACCCCCAACAGCAGACCTCCAGCACCGGGACCGCCGCCATCGCCGGCGGTCCGCTGCGCCAGGCCGTGGTCATCGGCGGCAACAGGACGCCCTTCGCCCGTTCGCACGGCGCGTATGCCTCCGCGAGCAACAAGGACCTGCTGACCGCCGCACTGAACGGGCTGGTGGCCCGGTTCGGCCTGCAGGGGGAACGCATCGGGGAGGTCGCCGCCGGCGCCGTCATCAAGCACAGCCGCGACTTCAACCTGACCCGCGAGTCCGTCCTGGGCACCGTCCTCGACCACTCGACCCCGGCCCACGAGGTGCAGATCGCCTGCGCCACGGGCATGGAGGCCATCGGCGGGCTGGCCAACAAGATCCGCCTGGGCCAGCTCGACTCGGCGATCGGGGGAGGCGTGGACAGCATCTCCGACGCCCCCCTCGTCTTCAACGACGCCGCCCGGTCCGTCCTGATGGACCTGAACCGCGCGCGCACCGTCCAGGACCGGATCAAGGCCGTCCTGAGGTTCCGCCCCGGCCACCTGGCACCGGAGGCCCCCGGCACGGAGGAGCCCCGCACCGGCCTGTCCATGGGCGAGCACCAGGCCCGTACCACCCACCGCTGGGGCATCACCCGCCAGGCCCAGGACGAACTGGCCCTGGCCAGCCACCACCACATGGCCGCCGCCTACGACCGGGGCTTCTTCGACGACCTCGTCACCCCCTTCGGCACGCTCACCCGGGACAACAACCTGCGGGCGGACAGCACCCTGGAGAAGCTCGCCTCACTCAAGCCGGCCTTCGGCCGCGACCTGGGCGACGAGGCCACCATGACGGCCGGCAACTCCACGCCGTTGACGGACGGTGCCTCCGCCGTGCTCCTGGGCTCCGAGGACTGGGCCGCCGCACGTGGACTGCCGGTGCTGGCGGACTTCGTGGACTTCGAGACCGCGGCGGTGGACTTCGTCGACGGGCAGGAGGGACTGCTGATGGCCCCCGCCTACGCCGTGGCCCGACTGCTGCGGCGCCAGGGCCTGACCCTGCAGGACTTCGACTACTACGAGATCCACGAGGCGTTCGCCGGCACCGTGCTGGCCACGCTCAAGGCCTGGGAGGACGAGGAGTTCTGCCGCGAGCGGCTCGGCCTGGACGCCCCCCTCGGACCGATCGACCGGGCCCGGCTCAACGTCAACGGCTCCTCGCTGGCCGCCGGCCACCCCTTCGCGGCGACCGGGGGACGGATCACCGCCACGCTGGCCAAGATGCTCCACGAGAAGGGACCGGGCTCGCTCGGGCTGGTCTCCGTCTGCGCGGCGGGCGGCCAGGGCATCGTGGCGATCCTCCGAGGCCGCTGAGCCCCACCCCGCAACCCCCGCCCCGCAACCCCCTGCCCGCCACCTCCACCCGGCCCCCAGGAGCACAGATCCCGTGAGCACCGATTCCTACACCGCCCTCGTCAACCGGCCGCTGGGACACAGGCTGGCCCAGGCCCTCGGCCTGCCCCAGCCCGCCATCCTGCGCCGCCACCGGCCCGGAGCCCCCCTCGTGGAGGGTCCGGTGCTGGTCCTCGGCGGCGGCCCCGCCGCCGACGAGGCGGCCGCCCACCTGCTGGACTGGGGCCAGGACGTGCGGCGCCACCCGGCCACGCAGGACCGCTACGGGGCCGTCGTCGCCGCCTTCGACGACGTGTCCACCCCGGCCGACCTGTCCGCCACCGCCCTGGAGCTGGGGTCCGTCCAGCGCCAGCTGGGCGGCTCGGGGCGGGTGGTCACGGTGTACCGGGATCCGGCCGGCATCCCGGATCCGGCCGTCCGCGCCGCCCGCAAGGGCGTGGAGGGGCTGACCCGGTCCCTCGCTCACGAGATGCGCCACGGGGGCACGGCCAACGGGATCATCCTCGGGGAGGGCGTCTCGCTGGGGGCCCCGGGTGCCGCCGGCGCGCTGCGCTTCCTGCTCTCCGGGCGCAGCGCCTTCGTCTCCGGCCAGTTCATCCCGGTCGCCACCGACGGCGGTGCGACCCCCCGGGACTGGGACCGGCCCCTGGCGGGTCGGGTCGCCGTCGTCACCGGTGCCGCCCGGGGGATCGGTGCCGCCATCGCGGAGACGCTCCACCGCGACGGTGCGACGATCGTCGGGGTGGACGTCCCGGCCGCCGGTCAGGGGCTGGCCGACGTCGTGAACGCACTGTCCGGCAGTGCACTGCAACTGGACATCACCGCGCCGGATGCCGGCGAGCGGATCCTGGCGCACTGCCGGGAGCGCCACGGGCGAATGGACGTCGTGGTCCACAACGCCGGCATCACCCGGGACCGCAAGCTGGCGAACATGGACGCGGCCCGGTGGGACTCCGTCATCGCCGTGAACATCGAGTCCCAGCTGGCCATGAACCGCGTCTTCCTGGCGGCGGCCGGCAAGGGCGTCGTCGCGGCCGGGTTGCGCATCGCCTCGCTGGCCTCCACCTCGGGGATCGCGGGCAACGCCGGACAGACGAACTACGCGGCCTCCAAGGCGGGGGTCATCGGCATGGTCTCGGCCACCGCGCCGCTGATGACCGGTGGCGGGACCATCAACGCGGTGGCCCCCGGGTTCATCGAGACGGAGATGACCGCGAAGATCCCCTTCCTCACCCGTGAGGTGGCCCGCCGGATGAACTCGCTCTCCCAGGGCGGCCGGCCGGTCGACGTGGCCGAGGCCGTCTCCTTCCTCGTCTCCGACGCCGCCGGCGGGACCTCCGGCGCCACCCTGCGGGTGTGCGGCCAGGGGATCATGGGGGCCTGAGATGGAGCGCGAGACGATGACCCCACTGGCCACCAGCTACCGGGTGGCCCTGTCCACGGCCGCCCGGGATGCCCTGCTCAGGCGCCGCCGGACGCAGTCCCTGCCGGCGCGCACCCTCCTGGTGCACGACCACGTCATCGGTGAGGACCTCGTGACGGCCTACGCCGGGCTGTTCCCCGGCACCGGGCCACTGGACCCGGCCGACCTGCCCTCGGTCCTGGTGCACATCGCGGGCTTCCCGGCCGCCATGGACCTCATGGCACAGGCGGACTTCCCGTTGCCCCTGCTGGGGATGGTGCACCTGGAGAACCGGGTCCGGCACCACCGCCCCGTTCCCGCCGGGGTGCCGCTGGAGGTCGCCGCCTCGGCGACCGGCCTGGCGCCCCATCCCGCCGGTACCACCGTGGACCTGGTCATCACCGTGCACGGACCGGACGGCGACCGCCCCGGGGAGGGCCCCGTCCTGCTCTGGGAGGGGACCTCGACCTACCTGGGCCGGGGTGTCCGCCTGGCCGGGCATCCCCGGGCGGACCGCCTCCCACGCGAGGAATTCGCGGCCCCGGAGCTGACGGCGCGCTGGCGCCTGCCCGAGTCCACCGGTCGGGACTACGCCGCGGTCTCCGGGGACTACAACCCCATCCACCTCCATCCGCTCGCGGCGCGCGCCCTGGGCCAGAAGGGCATGATCGCGCACGGCATGTACCTGGCCGGACGGATGCTCGCGGGCCGCGAACCGGCCGGCGCCGGGCACTCCTGGTCGATCTCGTTCGCCACCCCGGTGCTGCTGCCCGGATCGGTGTCCCTGGGTGTCACGCGCTCCGGTGCGGGTACCGCCCGGGTCACCGAGGTGACGGCGTGGAACGCCAGGAGCGGCAAGCCGCACTTCACCGGCCGGATCGAGCCAGGGGGAGCGGCCTACAGCGATTCGTAGGCCGCGATCATCCGGTCGGCCATGGCGTCCCAGCTGAAACCCCGGGCCCGCCGTGCCGCGGCGGGCCCGAGCCCCTGCCAGGCCGCCGGATCGGCGGCGATCCGTCCCAGCTCGTCCGCCCAGGCGCCCGGATCCAGCCCGTCGACGAGCCGGCCGGTCTCACCGTCCGCCACCGCGTGGACCAGGCCGCCCACCCGGTGGGCGAGCACGGGGGTCCCGCAGGCCTGGGCCTCGAGCGCGACCAGGCCGAAGGACTCGGAGTAGCTCGGCACCGCGACGACGTCCGCGGCCCGGTACATCGCCGCCAACGCGTCCGCCGTGACGGGGCCGGAGGTCGTGGCACAGTCCGCGAGCCCCTCCTCCTCGATGAGGGCGGCCAGGTCGAGGTCCCCCCGGCCGGACGTGGCACCGGTCAGGTGCAGGGCCACCGTGGGCCCCTCGGGATGCCGGCGGCGGAACCGGCCCAGGGCACGGACGATGACCTGCGGGCCCTTGTGGCCCTGGACGCGTCCGGCGAACAGGACCTTCAGCGCTGCCGTGCGCCCGGGCCAGTCGACCCGTCCGTGGGGCGTGAAGACCTCCGTGTCCACGCCGGGCGGGATGACCTCGATGCGGTCCGCGGGGGCCGCGTAGTGGTCGATCAGCTCCTGGCGTTCGGCGGGCGTGTTGGCGATGAGCCGTGCGGCGGCCGAGGCGATCTGCTGCTCGGCCGCCTCCCGCTCCTCCGGTTCGGCGGATCGCCGGTCCCGGGCGTTCTTCACGGCGGCCATCGTGTGCATGGTGTGCACCAGGGGGGCGTCGAGGGAGCCCGCGACGGCCAGCCCGGCCAACCCCGAGAGCCAGTAGTGCGAGTGCACGATCCAGCGGCAGTCATCACCCTGGCAGCCCCCGGCCGCGGCCAGGACCCCCGGGGCGGCCGCCGCGAAGTCCCCCACCCAGCGGGGCAGCTCCTCCTTCGGGATCCGGGCGGCGGGTCCCGCCGGCACCGGGAGGACGGTGGCCCGCGCCGCACCGGGGGAGTCCGGCACCGGCAGGTCCTCCCGTCCCTGCCCGGCCCGCTCCCGACGGGTCAGCACCCACACCGGGTGCCCGGCGGCCGCGAGCCGCGTGGACAGGTGACGGACGTAGACGTTCATCCCGCCGGCGTCGCCCTGGCCGGGCTGGGCGGACGGCGAGGTGTGCAGGGACACCATCACGATGCCGAAGGGCTCCGGCCCGGAGGACCCGCTCATGGGTGGCCGTGCCTCAGTTCCCCGTCCACGGCGTCCAGCAGGCGGGCGAAACCGGGGACCGCGTCGAGGTCGTCGATCAGCACGGGGCGACCGGCGGCGTCGGCGAGGGGGATCTCCCAGTTGGGGTACTGGTCCTGGGTGGTACCGGGCTGGTTCTGGATCCTCGTCTCGCCCACGGCGTCGACCAGGGCGACGCCGTGCAGCATGGACGGGGCCTGGGCGAGGTACCGGTGCAGTCCCACCACGACGTCGGCCACCTGCTGGGGGTCGGACAGGTCCGGTTCGTCCCCGGCCGGCAGGTACCCCGCCTCACGGACGGCGCACAGGTAGGCGTCGCGCTCGGCGGCCGCACGGGCCCGCTCGTCCTCCGCGTCTCCCGCCAGCAGTCCCAGGCGCTCCCGCAGGTCCAGGTGGAGGCCGGCCAGGTACCCGGCCGTCGGGGGCAGGTCGTGCGTGTTGACCGAGGTCAGGCACTGGACCCGGTACTCGTGGGGCGGGCGCGGCCGGCCGTCAGACTGCTCGAACCACAGGATCGAGGTGCCCAGCAGTCCCCGGCGGGCCAGGTAGTCCTGGACCCACGGTTCGAAGGTGCCGAGGTCCTCGCCCACGACGACGGCCCCGGCCCGCTGGGCCTCCAGGACGAGGATGCCGACCATCGCCTCATGGTCGTAGGTCACGTAGGCACCCTCGGTCGGCGGTCCGCCCACGGGCACCCACCACAGGCGGAACAGGCCGAGGATGTGGTCGACGCGGATGCCGCCGGCGTGACGCAGGATGGAGCGCAGCATGTCCCGGTAGGCGCGGTACCCCGTCTCCTGGAGGCGTTCGGGGTGCCAGGGCGACTGGGACCAGTCCTGGCCCAGCTGGTTGTACATGTCCGGCGGGGCACCCACGGACATGGAGCCGACCAGCAGGTCCTGCAGCATCCAGGCGTCGGCGTTGTTCCGGTCCGCGCCCACGGCGAGGTCCTGCATCAGGCCCAGTCGCATGCCGGCGTCCCGGGCTGCGGACTGGGCGGACTCCAGCTGCGCGTCGCAGAGCCACTGCATCCATCGGTGGAAGTCCACCTCGTCGGCGAGCTGCTCCCGGTACCGCTCCGCCAGGGGCCCGCCGGGGACGAGCCCGGGTTCGTCCCACACCGGGTCGTCGTGTGCGAACTCCGAGCGCAGTGCGCACCAGAGGGCGAAGTCGTCCAGGCCCCCACCCTCGGCGCTGCAGTAGGCCCGGTAGGCCGCCGCGCGCTCGGCAGTCGGGGTCACCTCGTGGATCCAGCGCAGCGCCGTGAGCTTGGCCCCATAGACGGCGTTGCGGTCCAGGGCATCGGCGTCCGCGTTGTCCCGGCGCCTCTGCGCCCCGAGGGCGTCCACCTCGGACCGGCGCCCGGGATCGAGATCTTGGTACTCGGGCAGGTCCTCGATGCGCAGGTACATCGGGTTCAGGAAGCGGCGGGTCGAGGGGGAGTAGGGGGAGGAGACCACCGGGGGCGCCGGTGCGGTGGCATGCAGCGGGTTGGACAGGACGTAGTCCCCGCCGTGCGCGGCGGTCTGGACGGCCAGGCCGGCCAGGTCGCGGAGGTCACCGAGTCCCCAGGAACGCGTGGAGCGGGTGGAGTAGAGCTGGACGGCCAGCCCCCACCCCCGGCGGACCCCGAAGGTCTCGGCCGTGTCCAGCCGGTCGGGGACGACGATGAGGACCCCCTCGACGTCGTTGCCGTCCTCGAGGCGGGCGACGAGGGTGTGCCAGCCCAGGGGCAGGTCGGCGGGCAGCCGGAACGTGGCGCGGCCGACCAGCGCGCCGTCGACCGGCTCGGGCTCGGTGAAGTCCTCGAGCTGTTCCAGGTCCCGGCTGCCGCCGTCCTCCAGGCGCGCCCGGAGGGTCACGGCGCTGCCGTGGGGGACGTGGACGGCCACGGAACCGCCGGAGCCGGCGTGGGCCACCGTGGTGGGCGGCAGCACCCTGGTCCAGGGCTCGAGCCGGCGTCGTTCGATGGCCTCCTCCAGGCTGGCCCGGCCGTCGGGATCGACGTGGCAGCCCAGGGCGTCCAGGACGGCGGCGAGTGTCCGGTCCGCCACGGGATGCTCCAGCCCGTCATGCCCCCGGTAGGACGTCTGGACGCCGTAGGCGTGCGCAAGACGCTTCAGCAGGTCGCGGGCATCCGTCATGGCAGGTGGGCCTCTTTCACGTCCGGGAGCATCGGGGACTGCAGACGAGCCGGTCCCACAGTCCCGATTATGGCAGGGTGCCCGCGTCCCGGGTCGCCGCACCCCGGGGGCGTGTCCGCACGCGGGGTGCCCGGCCCGGAGACGACCGTGGGGCCGGTCGATGACCGGCCCCACGGGGTGACCCGGTGGTGACCGGGGTGTTCAGTGCGCGAGGGGGGACTTGAACCCCCACGCCCTTTCGGGCACAGCGACCTCAACGCTGCGCGTCTGCCAATTCCGCCACTCGCGCGCACTGTCTGCCACCTCGAAAGGCAGCGTTGAATATCCTAGCACGTCCCAGGAGGTGCCGTTGACCACCGCCCGGGACGGCAGGGGGCGGCGGGCGTCGATAGGGTGGTTCCCATGACCTCCGCGCCCCTTCCCGGCCCCGGCCTCCCGCAGGACTCCGCCTACCACGACGAGGTGGTCCGCATCTGCCGGGACCTGATCCGGATCGACACCTCCAACCACGGCGGCAACGTCTCCCGCGGCGAGCCGGAGGCGGCCGAGTACTGTGCGGCGCTGATGCGCGACGCCGGCATGGAGCCCCGGGTCTTCGAGTCCGCCCCCGGCCGGGCCTCCGTCGTGGGGCGCGTGGCCGGCTGGGACCGCCAGGCCCCGGCCCTCGTACTCCACGGGCACCTGGACGTGGTCCCCGCCGAGGCCTCCGAGTGGAGCGTGGACCCGTTCGCCGCCGAGCTCAGGGACGGCATGATCTGGGGCCGGGGGGCCGTGGACATGAAGGGCATGGACGCGATGATCCTCACCGTCCTGGGTGAGCTGCACCGTTCCGGCCGCCGGCCCCGTCGTGACCTCGTGGTCGCGTTCTTCGCCGACGAGGAGGCCGGCGGCGTGTACGGTGCCCGCTGGCTGGTGGACCACCACCCGGAACTCTTCGCCGGTGCCACGGAGGCCGTCAGCGAGGTCGGCGGGTTCTCCACGGAGATCCGGGGCCAGCGCGCCTACCTGCTCCAGACCGCGGAGAAGGGACTGGCCTGGCTGAACCTCACCGCCAGCGGAGCCCCAGGACACGGGTCCGGGGTCCATCCGGACAACGCGGTCACCCGGCTCTCCGGGGCCGTGCACCGGATCGGGCACCACGAGTGGCCCCTGCAGTACACGAAGACCACGCGGGCCCTGCTCGAACAGGTCGCGGAGATCTGTGGCGTGGAGTTCGACGAGACCGACCCCACCGCGCAGCTGGACGCCCTGGGCACCGCGGCCCGGTTCGTGGGCTCGACCCTGCGGAACAGCTCCAATCCGACCGGACTCACGGCCGGGTACAAGCACAACGTGATCCCGGGACGCGCCGAGGCCACCCTGGACGTGCGCTTCCTGCCGGGCCAGGAGGAGGAGGTCATGGACGTGCTGCGCGAACTGGCCGGAGACGGCGTCGACTTCGCCCACGAGCACCGGGACATCTCGCTGGAGGTGCCCTTCTCCGGAGACCTCGTCGACCTGATGGTGCGGTGCATCCAGGCCGAGGACCCCGGTGCCCCGGTGCTGCCGTTCATGATGTCCGGGGGGACCGACAACAAGTCGCTGTCCCGGCTCGGGATCGCCGGTTACGGATTCGCCCCCTTGCAGCTGCCGGCCGACCTCGACTTCACCGGCCTGTTCCACGGCATCGACGAGCGTGTCCCCGTCCAGTCCCTGGTCTTCGGGTGCCGGGTCCTGGCCCGCATGCTCGAACCGCGCTGACCCGCCGTGTCCGCCGGCCGCCGCTGGGCGCCGCCCGGCTCCGGCCCCGGCGTGAACCCCACCCCCTGTCCCGACGGAAGGATCACCCATGCCCGCCCCCTCCCATCCCCAGCTCGCCGCCGTCGGGACGGTGCTGACCGCGGACCTGCTGGCCGGCATCCGTGACCGGGCCGCCGGTTTCGACGAGGCCAACGCCTTCCCGCACGAGGACCTCCGGGCACTGGCCGCCGCCGGATACCTCGGCGCGCTGGCGCCCACCGGCGCGGGCGGACTGGGCTGGGACCTCGCGACCGTCGTCGCCGCCCAGCGGGTCCTGGCCATGCACTCCCCGGCCACGGCGCTGGCCGTGAACATGCACCAGATCTGGAACGGCGTGGCGTCCGTCCTGGCCCGCCGGGGTGACGACTCGTTGTCGTTCGTCCATCGCGAGTCGGCCGCCGGGGAGGTCTTCGCCTTCGGCATCTCCGAGGCGGGCAACGACGCCGTGCTGTTCGACTCCGACACGGTCGCCGAGCCCGTGGGCGACGGGTCCTACCGCTTCACGGGGACCAAGATCTTCACCACCCTGTCCCCGGCCTGGACCCGGCTGGGGGTCTTCGGCAAGACCCCGGACGGCGAGCAGCTGGTCTTCGGCTTCCTCGACCGCACCGCACCGGGCTGGAGCGCCGACGCATCCGCCTGGGACATGCTCGGCATGCGGGCCACCCACTCGCACACCACTCGCCTCGAGGGGGCGCCGGTCCCGGCCGAGCGGATCGTGCGGCACATCCCCACCGGCCCGAACGCGGACCCGCTGACGTTCGGCATCTTCGCCTCCTTCCTCACCCTGGTGGCCGCCGTCTACACCGGGATCGGGGACCGGGCGGTCGAGCTGGCCGTGCAGAACCTGGGCCGGCGCACCTCGAAGGTCACGGGTCAGGCCCTGTCGCAGGATCCGGTGCTGCGCTACAAGACCGCGGAGGCGTCACTGCGCCAGCTCGCGGTGGACGCCCAGCTGCGCTCGGTCGCCGCTGACCTCGACGCCGGCGCGGACCTGGGCGCGGAGTGGTTCCCCCGCCTCGTGGCCGCCAAGACCCTGGCCGTCCGCACGGCGAAGGCCCAGGCGGACTTCGCCCTCGAGGCCTCCGGTGGGGCGTCCTATCATCGCGGCAACGAACTGTCCCGGATCTACCGTGATGTCATGGCCGGGGTCTTCCATCCCTCGGACGACGAGTCCGCGCACACCACGCTGGCGAACTTCATGCTCGGCCCGCTGGAGTAGGGGAGCAGGTCAGGCCGGCAGCGTGGACTGCACCCGGATGATCCGCCGCCGCATCCAGTACCGGCGGGTGCCGCCGCGGTAGAGGATCGTGCGCTGCAGTTCCCACTTGCCGTACTCGGCGTGCTCCACCACCCGGCGCCGGGCCTCGGCGAGCGAGTCCCGGGGGGCGACCGTCATCACGAGGTACTCCCAGTTGTTCCGCCGGCTGATCGAGTCCAGTCCGCTGGTCAGCTCGCGTTCCTGCATGGTTCTCCTCCCGGTTCCGACACATGGGGCCCCAGACGTGAAAACCCTATGCCAGACCTCGAGCGAGCGGCTACCGTGGGGGCCATGAGCATCGATCCGCGCGTGGCCCTGGAGGCCCTGGTTTCCGCATTCCAAGAGCATCTGGCGGCCGCGACCGGCAAGCGTGACGATGACGATCCCGCGGTCGAGGCGGCGTTCTTCAGCGTGGCGGACGCCTTCGAGGCGTACGAGGACGCGCTCTATGCGGCGACCGGTGAGTTCACGCCGCTGGACGTCTACGACGATGACGAAGACGACGACGACAGCGACGACGCGCTGGAGGACGAGGACGACCTCGAGCCCATCGACTGATCGACCGGACCGCCGGGCCCCTCGTCCCGGGGGATGATCTTCCCCACGCCGCGACGCCACGGCAGGGTCGCGGGCCCGGTCAGGACCCGGTGGTGCCGTAGGGTTCTCTGATGTGAACTGGTTAGAAGCGATCATCCTGGGGCTGGTCCAGGGACTGACGGAATTCCTCCCCATCTCCTCCTCCGCCCACCTGAGGATCGTCGGGGAGTTCCTGCCGGGGGCCGCAGACCCGGGCGCCGCGTTCACCGCCATCACGCAGATCGGCACCGAGCTGGCCGTGCTGATCTTCTTCTGGAAGGACATCGTCCGGATCATCTCCCGGTGGTTTCGCTCCCTCACCGGCTCCGTGCCCCGCAACGATCCCGACGCCCGCATGGGCTGGCTGATCATCATCGGCTCCATCCCGATCGGCCTCGCCGGACTGCTCTTCGAGGACTACATCGACACCTCGTTCCGCTCGCTGTGGATCGTGGCCACCACCCTGATCGTCTTCGGCCTGCTGCTGGCCGTGGCCGACTCCCTGGGCCGCCAGGTCAAGCCGCTGGAGAAGCTGACCGTGCGCGACGGCATCCTCTACGGACTCGCCCAGATGATGGCCCTGATCCCGGGGGTCTCCCGGTCGGGCGGGACCATCACCATGGGCCTGGCGCTGGGGTACACCCGCGAGGCCGCCACCCGTTACGCCTTCCTGCTGGCGGTGCCGGCGGTGTTCGCCTCCGGGTTCTACAAGCTGTTCAAGGCCCTCGCCGAACCGGGCCAGCAGGGCGCCTACGGAATGGGGGAGACGTTGGTTGCGACGGTCGTCGCCTTCGTGGTGGGCTACGTCGTCATCGGCTGGCTCATGCGCTTCATCTCCACCAACTCGTTCAAGCCCTTCGTCTGGTACCGCATCGGCCTGGGCGTGATGCTGTACATCCTGCTCGGCCTGGGTGTCATCAGCGCCTGACCGCCACCCACCGTCCGAAGAGCCTGTCCTGAACCCCGAGAAGCTGAGGAACACCGAGCCCCACATGGAATCCTGGAACACGCCGCTGCCGGCACTGCTGCCCGTCCAGCCCGACCGGTTGAAGATCCACGACACCGCCGCGCAGTCGCAGCGCCACCCCGGGAACCTCGCCGAGGCCTCCCTGTACGTCTGCGGCATCACCCCCTACGACGCCACCCACCTGGGCCACGCGAACACCTACGTGGCCTTCGACCTGCTGAACCGGTACTGGCGCGCCTGCGGCCTGCCGGTGACCTACGTGCAGAACGTCACCGACGTGGACGACCCGCTGCTGGAGCGTGCCGAGGCCACCGGCGTGGACTGGCGCGAGCTCGCCGCCAGCCAGACCGAGCTGTTCCGTTCGGACATGGAGGCGCTCAACGTGCTGGCCCCCGACCACTACGTGGGGGCCACCGAGACCGTGGACTGGGTGGTGGGCGCCGTCGAGGCGCTCGTGGCCAACGGGACCGCCTACACCGTGCCGGGCACGGGCCCAGACCCCGATGGTGACGTCTACTTCTCGATCGAGGCCGCCGAGAGTGCCACGCACTGGACGCTGGGCAGCGTGGGCCGGCTGGACGCCGCCGAGATGGAACGGGTGTTCCCGGAACGCGGCGGAGACCCCGACCGGCCCGGCAAGCGCCATCCGCTCGATCCGCTGCTCTGGCGGGTGGCCCGGCCAGGCGAACCGACCTGGGACGGCGGGTCCCTGGGATCCGGCCGGCCGGGCTGGCACATCGAGTGCTCGGCGATCGCCCGGCGCCTGCTGCCGGTCCCGTTCACGGTCCAGGGCGGAGGGTCTGACCTGCGCTTCCCCCATCACGAGTTCAGTGCCGCCCACGCCACGGCCGGAGACGGCAAGCCGCTGGCGCAGGCCTTCGTCCACGCCGGGATGGTCGGACTGGACGGGGAGAAGATGTCGAAGTCCCTCGGCAACCTCGTCCTGGTCTCCGAGCTGCTCCGTTACGGTGCGGAGGCGGCCGCCATCCGGACAGCCCTGCTGGCCAACCACTACCGCAGCGACTGGGAGTGGACCGATGACCAGCTGAGCCGCTCCACCGAACGCCTGTCCCAGTGGCGGCGGGCGCTGACCGCCGAGGAGTCCGGCGACGGGGTGTCCGTACTGACCGCGATGCACCGCTGCCTCTCGCAAGACCTCGACGCGCCCGCGGCCCTGGCGGAACTCGACGCCTGGGCCGACCGTGCCGCCGCCCGCGGCACGGTCGGTTCCGCCCCTGCCCCGGGGCCGGCGACCCCGGACGTGCGGACCGTCGTCACCTCCCTGCTCGGGATCCAGCTCTAGGCTCCCCCGCCGCCCGCAGCCGGGTCCGGGAACCTCAGTGTCACGCCCTGCTCCAGCGGGGTGTCCGCCGAGGACCCGCCCACATGGACCCGGTAGCGGCCGTCGGGCGTGGTCCATGCGCCGTCGGCCCAGTTCTCGAGGAACTCGGGGTCGGTGGGCGCGAAGTAGGAGAAGGGGTGGTTGGAGTCGGCCACGCCGATCCGCACCGAGACCTGCGTCCGCTCACCCGGCCGGAGGGTGACCTTCTCGAAGCCGACCAGGCGCTTCGCGGGCTGACCGGCCTCGTCCGGCAGGGTCAGGTAGACCTGGGCGGCCTCCGCGCCGGTCACCTCGCCGGTGTTCGTGACCGTGAAGGAGACGTCCAGGCCGCCGTTGCCGTTCACGGGGCCCACCCGGAGCCCGTCGTAGGCGAACGACGTGTAGGACAGCCCGTGGCCGAAGGCGAACACCGGTTCCTCGTCATGGGCCTCGTACCAGCGGTAGCCCATCTCCAGGCCCTCGGTGTACCGGGCGATCAACTGGTCGGAACCGTCACCGTAGGGACCCGGGCCGCCGGGCTTCCCGGTGTCCTGGCGGGTCCCGGGGTACTGTTCCCGCGTGGCGAAGGCCGCCTCCCGTTCGGTGGTCCCGAACGTCATCGGGAGCTTGCCGGAGGGGTTGACCTCGCCGTAGAGCAGGCCGGCCACCGCGTTGCCGTCCTCCATGCCCGGGAACCAGGCCTCCAGGACGGCGGGGACGTCGTCCAGCCAGGGCATGATGACCGTCCCGGAGGTCTTGAGCACCACGGCCGTGTTCTCGGCGTTGGCGTCCAGGACGGCCTCGATCAGCGGTTCCTGCTCCACCCAGTCCTCACCGTCCCGGGAGGGGTCGAGGTCGATCGGGGGGAAGCCGAGGGTCTGCCGGTCCACGGTCTCGTGGGGGTTGTCGCCGATCATCAGCAGCACCACGTCGGACGCCGCGGCCAGCTCGGCGGCCGCCTGCGGGTCCCGGCCGTCGTCGTAGGTGACGCGGGTGTCATGACCGAGGTCGGTGATGACGTTCTCCAGGCCCTCCTGGGGGGTCACCGTGTAGGCCGTCTCCACATTCTCGTTGTTGTCCCGGACGGACCGGGGGGACAGCTTCGCCTCACCGGCGAACCACTCCACCCCGATCAGGGCGATCGAGGTGGTCTCGCCGTCCAGCGGCAGGAACCCGTCCTCGTTCTTCAGCAGCACGGCACCGGACTCGGCCATCCGCCGGGCGCTGGCGCCGTTGGCGTCCAGGTCCACGATCTCCGGCCGGAAACGGTCATAGGGCTCGTCCATGTGGCCGTACCCGATCATCTCCACGTACCGCGGCCGGAGCAGCTCGTCGATGTCGGCCTCGGTGACCGCCCCGGCGTCGATGGCGGCCTTGACCCTCGCCGGGGTGTAGTACTGCGGCGCCCAGTCGAGTTCGACGCCCGTCCCGGCCGTGACCGCGGCGGCGGTGTCATGGATCGCCCTCCGGTCGCTCATGACCCAGCCGTCGAAGTCCCAGTCGTCCCGCAACGCGTCCTGGAGCAGCTCGGGACTGTCACAGGCGTAGGTGCCGTTGACGTCCGGGAACGAGCACATCACGGACGCCGGGTCGGCGTCCTGCACGGTCATCTCGAACGGCATCATGTAGAGCTCGTTCATGGCCTGTGCGGGGACCTGGACGCCCATGGTCCACCGCTCGGTCTCCTGCTCGTTGCCGGCCAGGTGCTTCACCTGGGCCTGGACGCCCTCGCCCTGGATGCCCCTGACCTGTTCGGTCGCGAGGCTGCCCGTGAGGTACGGGTCCTCGCTGAAGTACTCGTAGTTCCGGCCCCCGTAGGGGTGGCGCACCAGGTTCATGCCCGGGCCGAGCATGACCTGGTGGGCGAACGCCTTGGTCTCCTCGCCCAGGATGCGCCCGGCCTCGAGGTTGAGGCCGCGGTCGAAGGTCGCCGCCAGGGCGAGGGTGGAGGGAAGGCCCGTGGCCTGCGGGTCGTTGCCGCACGAGCCGCCCTTGACGCCCGTGCCGCCATTGGTCATCCGGACGGTCGGGATCCCCAGTTCGTCGATGCCGCGGATCTGCCGCCCCGTGTCCTGCCACTCACAGCCCGGCAGGGTGCCCTGGGGCGGGAAGACGCCGTTCTGGTAGGCATTGTTCCCGCTCCGGTTGATGACCACCGGATCACCCGTGTCGTTCTCGTTGAAGCGCGAGACGGCGATCTGCTGGATCTTCTGGTCCAGCGTCATCGCGTCCAGCAACGCCTCCGTGCGGTCCTGGGCCGTGCGCCGGGGGTCCAGCCAGGGCCTGTCCGTGATGGCGGGCGGGGCCGCCAGGCCGCCGCCGGTCGTCAGGACCGCCGCGCTGACGAGCGCCGTAGCGCCCAGGATCGTCCGTCGTGCCGTTGAGGTCTTCACTGTCATGCAGCTCCTTGACGACCACCGGTCGCCGGATGTGCCCTGGTCCGCTGCGGGTGTGACCGCGGGGCGGGACGAGGGCAGGAATGGAGGCCCGGGAGATGCCGGTGACGGGAGGGGGTGAGGCCGAGGTCCCGGGTCGGCTGGGGGATGGTTCTCGGTCTGGAGAGGTGTTCCGCCCTCGAGAACCGACAGCGCGTCAGCGCGCTGCGATGATGGGTGAGCCCTTCTCGTCGATGCACCTGGACGACTGCCCCTGAGACGGCATCGACACCGGCCTGCGCGAGGATCGGACCCGTGACCGGGAGGATGCCGATGGCGTGTTCCGGTCCTCGCCGGAACCCTACCGCCGGTGGCTGCCGACCCGCCAGCCCTGCGGCGGGATCAGTCCTGGCGCCGCCGGCGCAGGTACCGCTCGAACTCCCGGGCGATCGCCTCGCCCGTGGCCTCCGGAAGGTCCTCGGTGTCACGTGCCCGTTCGAGCTGCTCCACGTAGGCGGCCACGTCCGGGTCCTCACCGGCCAGCTCGTTGACCCCGCGTTCCCAGGCCTGGGCGTCCTCGGCGAGCGGCTTGAGGTCGATGGTGAGCTGGAGAATGTCCTCCAGCCGGCGCAGCAGCGCCAGCTCGGCCTTCGGCGAGGGGGCCTGCGAGACGTAGTGCGGGACGGTGGCCCACACCGAGACCGTCGGCAGGCCCGCCCGCGCGGCGGTGTCCGTGATGACCCCGACGATTCCGGTGGGTCCCTCGTACGTGGGGCGCCGCGCACCGAGCAGTTCACGCAATTCGGGATCGGCGCTGGACGGCGAGGCCGGCAGCGGCCGCGTGTGGGGCACGTCCGCCAGCAGTGCCCCGAGCATCACCACCGCGTCCACGTTCTGCTCGGCCGCGTGGGTCAGCAGCTCCGCGGTGAACGCCTGCCAGCGGTAGCTGGGCTCGGCCCCGCTGACCAGCAGCAGGTCGACGCCGTCCGGCCCGGTCGTGGCGCGGTACATGCGGGTCTGCGGCCAGGACAGCGTGCCGAGGCCGTCGGCGTCGCGCACCACGGTGGGACGAGTGAACTGGTAGTCGTAGTAGTCCCCGTCGGTCAGGGAGCCGGCGGACGAGGCGCCGAGCTGTCGCCGCAGCAACTCGATCGCGTCGGTGGCGGCCTCGCCGGCGTCGTTCCAGCCCTCGAAGGCGGCGACGAGGATCACCGGCCGACGCCCGGAGACGGACCCGGCCAGGTGGTCGGGAAGCCCGCGGGGGTGGTTCCTGTCGTCCTTCTTCTCGTCCTGCGCCATGACAGCCACCCTAGACCCGTGCGTCAGGGCCGTGCCAGACGTGAGCCTGCCGCCCCGCTGCCGTGCGCCCCCGTAGACTGGAGGCCATGTCCACCCCTGATGAGGCCGCAGGCCGGCGCCGTCCAGACGCGATGCCCGCCGCCGTGTTCTGGGACATGGACGGCACCATCGTGGACACCGAGCCCCTGTGGAACGAGAGCCAGCGGCGCCTCGTGAAGGAGGCCGGCGGCACCTGGACGCACGCCCTCGCGCAGTCGCTGGTGGGCCAGGCACTCGACCACGGCGCCCGGTTGCTGCAGCAGGCCGGGGTGCGCCTCGGCGTGGAGGAGATCATCGGCCACACCATGGGCGATGTCATCGACGGCATCAAGCGCTCCGTCCCCTGGCGTCCGGGCGCCCGCGAGCTGCTCGCCGCACTGCGCGCGGCGGGCGTGCCCAGCGCCCTGGTGACCATGTCCCACGCGCCGCTGGCCGGCGTCGTCGCCGCGGCCATGCCCGCGGGGTCCTTCGAGTTCCTGGTCACCGGAGACATGGTGCTGCGCGGCAAGCCCCACCCGGAGCCGTACGCCACGGCCTTCGACGTCATGGCCCGCCGGGTGGACGGGCTGCAGCGACCGCGGTGCGTGGCGATCGAAGACTCGTTGCCCGGCCTGGAGTCCGCCGCCGCGGCGGGACTGCCGGTCGTGGCCGTGCCGCACGTGATGCCCCTGCCGGCCGATCCCCGCTGGGAGCACTGGACCTCGCTGGCCGGACGCCTCCCGGCGGACCTGGGACGCGTGGCCCGCCAGATGGCCGGCGGTCCGGACCGGCCCCTGGCACCCGTGGCCGGCGGCCCGCACGGAAGCACCCCGTGACCGGGCCCGCCCGGGCCGCCGGTGCGGACACCGGTCCGCAGCGCAGCGGCATGCTCCGGCTGGGACGACTGCTCGGCGTCCCGGTCTACCTGTCCTGGAGCTGGTCGCTCATCGCCCTGTTCGTCGTGCTGCTGTTCGGTCCGCAGGTCGCCCGGCTCTTCCCCGAGCTGGGCTGGGGAGCCTACGGGATCGCGTTCCTCTACGCCGTCCTGCTGCTGTTCTCCGTCCTGGCCCACGAGCTCGCCCACGCCGGCAGTGCCCGCCTGTTCCGCTGGCCCACCACGGAGATCGTGCTGAACCTGTGGGGCGGGCACACCCAGTTCGGGGCCTTCCAGGCCAGCCCGGGCAAGTCCCTCGTCACGGCCCTGGCCGGACCGGCGGCCAACGTGGTGCTGGCCCTGGCCGGCCAGCTCCTGATGGCCACGTGGCAGCCGGACGGCGTCGCGAGCCTGCTGCTGGGCATCTTCACCTACGCGAACTGGCTGGTGGCGATCTTCAACGCCCTGCCGGGGCTGCCGCTGGACGGCGGGCGCATCGTCGAGTCCGCCGTGTGGGCGATCACCGGCGACCAGGACCGCGGCACCATCGCCGCCGGCTGGGCCGGCCGGGTCATCGTGGCGGCCCTGGTGGTCGCCGTCGTGGTGGTGCCGTTGCTGCAGGGCAGGCAGGCGGACATCCCCCTGATCGTCATCCTCGTGATGGTCGGCTACTTCCTGTGGACCGGTGCCACGGAGGCGATCCGCGGGGCGCAGCTGAGACTGCGGGTTCCCACCCTGACCGCGGCCCAGCTCATGCACCCGGCCGTCGGCCTGCCGGCCACCGTCACCGTGGCCGAGGTCCTGGACCGTCCGGCCGGTGCCCGCGCGGTCCTCGTCTCGCCCGCGGGAGTGCCGGAGGCCGTCGTCGACGAGCCGGCCCTGGCCTCGGTCCGGGACACCGAGGCGCCCGTCGTACCCGCCGCGGCCGTGGCGCGGGCGCTGGCGCCGGGAGCCATCGTGCGCGCCACCGACGCCGGCCGTCCCCTCGTGGACCGGCTCGCCGCGGTGGACGGGGCCGAATACGCTGTACTGGCTCCCGACGGCACGGTGTGCGGCGTCCTGCGCCAGCCCGACGTCGTCGCGTGGCTGACCACGGGCCGCACGCGCTGAGACACCGGCCACACCCCTCCACCAGGAAGACCCGCAACGCATGACCGACTCCACCAGCCCGTCCACCGCCCGGCCCGGACCGACCGGCGCCTCCGAGCGCCGCGGCCCGCTCCGGCCCGGACAGCGGGTCCAGCTCAAGGACGCCAAGGGGCGGCTGAACACCATCACGCTCACCCCCGGCGGCCAGTTCCACAGCTACCAGGGGGTGCTGCGCCACGACGACCTGCTCGGCGGCCCCGACGGGGTGGTGGTGCAGAACTCCGCGGGCCACGACTACCAGGTGCTGCGGCCGCTGCTGAGCGACTTCGTGCTGTCCATGCCCCGCGGGGCCACGGTGGTGTACCCCAAGGACGCCGGCCAGATCGTCCAGATGGCCGACATCTTCCCCGGTGCGCGGGTGGTGGAGGCCGGCGTCGGTTCGGGCGGGCTGTCGATCTCCCTGCTGCGGGCCGTCGGTGACCTCGGCGAACTGCACTCCTACGAACGGCGCCCCGAGTTCGCGGACGTGGCCCGCGCCAACGTCCAGACGTTCTTCGGCGGCGAGCACCCGGCGTGGCAGATCCACCTGGGCGATGCCCAGGAGGAGATGACCCGCGTGCACGCCCCGGGCAGCGTGGACCGCGTGGTGCTGGACATGCTGGCCCCGTGGGAGTGCCTGGACGCGGTGGCCACCGTGCTGACCCCCGGCGGGGTGTGGCTCAACTACGTGGCCACCGCCACCCAGCTGTCCCGGGTCGCCGAGGCCATCCGGGCGGACGGCCGGTTCACCCAGACCGAGGCCTCCGAGACGATGGTGCGGGGCTGGCACCTGGACGGCCTGGCCGTGCGCCCCGACCACCGGATGGTGGCCCACACCGGGTTCCTGATCACCTGCCGGCGGCTGGCCTCGGGCGAGGAGGCCCTGCAGCTGAAGAAGCGGTCAAAGGTCTCCGAGTTCTCCGCCGAGGACATCGAGGCCTGGCAGCCGGCCGACGAGTCCCGCTGGACCCCCCAGGCCCTGGGGGAGCGACCGGTGACGGACAAGAAGGCCCGGAAGGCCGCCAAGGAGGCCGCCTCCATGGAACAGCGCGGAGCGCTGCGCCACCTCGAGGACCTCTGAGGGACGAGCCCGGCCCGTCGCGCCTAGGATGGACGGGCAAGGCCGACGGGGCACCCGCCCTAGCCCCTCGACCGGAAAGGCACTCGTGAGCGATTCCCTGCCCGGCACCGGCGCCGAGAGCGCGGTGGACCCCGCCCTGGCCAGCCAGCTGGACGCCGCCAAGCGCCGCTCGGCCACCCTGGTGGAGAAGAACCGGACGCTGGAGTACCAGCTGGAGACGGCCTCGCGGAACAACCGCCGCATGGTCGACCTGCTGGAGACCACCCGCGACGAGATCACCGTGCTGAAGAAGGCCCTGGAGATGGACGGGGAGGCGCCGTTCAGCTTCGCGACCGTCCTGCAGGTGCACCCGGCCCGTGAGGCCGTCGAGGGCGTCGAGATCGCCGCGACGGTCCAGGGCGGGGTGGACGTGCTGCACAACGGCCGCCGCATCCGGGTGGCGGTCTCGCCCCTGCTGGACGAGGCCAGGATCACCCAGGGCTGCGACGTGCTGCTCAACGACTCCCTCGTGATCGTGGCCGTCGTGGAGGGGGAGCGCACCGGCGAGCTCGTGCGGGTCAAGGAGACCCTGGACGGGGGGCTGCTGGTGGTCGTCGGCCGCGGCGACGAGGAACGCGTGGTCCGCCGGGCCGAACGCCTGGTCGCGGAGCGGGTCCGGGTCGGCGACGCCGTCACCCTGGACGCGCGCACCGGGTACGCCCTGGACCTGGTCCCGCTCACCGAGGTCCAGGACGTGGTCCTCGAGGAGGTGCCCGACGTCAGCTACGAGGACATCGGCGGTCTCGGCGAGCAGATCGAGCAGATCCGCGACTCGATCGAGCTGCCCTTCCTGCACCCGGGCCTGTACCGCGAGCACGGCCTCAAGGCGCCCAAGGGCATCCTGCTCTACGGCCCGCCCGGCACCGGCAAGACCCTGATCGCCAAGGCCGTCGCCTCCTCGCTGGCGGCGCGGTCCACGGAGGAGGCGCGGTCCTACTTCCTCAACATCAAGGGCCCCGAGCTGCTGAACAAGTACGTGGGCGAGACCGAACGGCACATCCGCACCATCTTCGCCCGCGCCCGGGAGAAGGCCTCCGACGGCTATCCGGTGGTGGTGTTCTTCGACGAGATGGAGTCCCTGTTCCGCACCCGCGGCTCCGGGATCTCCTCGGACGTGGAGACCACCATCGTCCCGCAGCTGCTGGCCGAGATCGACGGCGTCGAACGCCTCGACAACGTGATCGTCATCGGTGCCTCCAACCGCGAGGACATGCTGGACCCGGCGATCCTGCGGCCCGGCCGGCTGGACGTGAAGATCCACGTCTCCCGGCCCGACGCCACCGGTGCGGCGGACATCTTCAGCAAGTACCTCACCACCCGGCTGCCCCTGCACGCCAGCGAGATCCAGCGCACCGGGGGGCGCCAGGCCGCTGTCGACGCCATGATCGAGGCCGTCACGGCACACCTCTACGGCCGCGGACCGGAGACCGAGTACGTGGAGGTCACCTACGTGGACGGCAGCACCCGCACCCTGCACTTCGGCGACTTCGCCTCCGGGGCCGTGATCTCGTCGATCGTGGACCGTGCCAAGAAGCACGCCATCAAGGACTACCTCGCCGCCGGCCGGGACGAGACCGCCAAGGGCCTGACCACCGGTCACCTCCTGCAGGCCGTCCAGGAGGAGTTCGCCGAGCAGGAGGACCTGCCGAACAACGCCTCCCCGGAGGAGTGGGCCCGGATCGCCGGGCACCGCGGCGGCCGCGTGGCCTCCCTGCGGATGCTGGTGCGCGACCGGTTGCCCTCCGCCGAGGACCACGGTGACGGCCGGTCCCCGGGGGCGACGGAGTGAGCCACGTGCCGCCCGCACCCGGACGCCCGGGGGGACCGTCCGGCGTCGCGCCCGCGTGGCGCGGCCAGCGCGGGCTGGTCCCGGACGACGCCGTCCTGCCGGCCGGTCGGGACACCGCCGGCTGGGGCGTGCACCGGGTGATGGGCATGGAGACCGAGTTCGGCGTGCACGCCCCCGACAACCCCGGGGCGGGGCACACCGTGCTCTCCACCGAGGTGGTGAACGCCTACGCGGACGTGGTCACGGCCGAGGGGGGCGCCGTGGCCGGGACCGAATGGGACTACGGGGAGGAGTCCCCGCTGGTGGACGCCCGCGGCTGGCAGCTGCCCCGCTCGGCCGCCCACCCCACCCAGCTGACCGACCGGCCGCTGACGGACGACGACGGCAACCCCGTGCACCTGGTCATGAACCTCGTGCTGCCCAACGGCGCCCGGTTCTACGTGGACCACGCCCACCCCGAGTACTCCGCGCCGGAGACCACGAACCCGCTGGACGCCATGGTCTGGGACCAGGCGGGGGACCGGGTGGCCCTCGCGGCCTCCCGGCGGATCGCCCAGGCCCCGGGCGAGCCCCAGGTGCTGCTGTACAAGAACAACACGGACAACAAGTCCGTCTCCTACGGCGCGCACGAGAACTACCTCGTGACCCGCGCCCTGGACTTCGATGAACTCGCGGCCCGGCTCCTCCCGTTCTTCGCGGCCCGTCAGGTGGTCTGCGGGGCGGGCCGGGTGGGGATCGGGACGACCGGCCGCACGCCGGGCTTCCAGATCAGCCAGCGGGCGGACTTCTTCGAGGAACAGGTCGGCCTGGAGACCACGATCCGCCGGCCGATCGTCAACACCCGCGACGAACCCCACGCGGACCAGGAACGGTACCGGCGGCTGCACGTGATCATCGGGGACGCCAACCTGTCGCAGTACGCCACGTGGCTGCGGTGCGGGATGACCGCACTCGTGCTGTCCATGATCGAACTGGGCACGTGCCCGGTGCTCGAGCTGCGGGACCCCGTCGAGGCCCTGCAGTCGATCAGCCACGACCCCACCCTGGGCACCACGGTCGGGCTGGTCGACGGCCGCCGGCTCACGGGCGTGGACCTGATGGACCTGTACCGGGACGCCGCCGCCGCGCACGTGGAGCGGTTCGGAATGACCGACCCGGCCACGCTGGACGTCCTGCAGGCCTGGGGGGAGACCCTCGAGCTGCTCCGCTCGGATCCGGCCGCGCTGGCCGACCGGCTGGACTGGGTGGCCAAGTACCAGCTGCTCTCGGGCTACCGCCAGCGCCACGGGGTGGGCTGGGACGATCCGCGCATCGGCATGCTGGACCTGCAGTACGCCGACCTGCGGCCGGACAAGGGGCTGCACGCCGCCCTGGTCCGCCGGGGCTCGATGCGCACCCTGGTGCCGGAGGAGACGGTGCAGCGGGCCGTGCACACCCCGCCGGCGGACACCCGTGCGTGGGCGAGGGGCCGGACGGTGGGCGTCTTCGGCCAGCACGTCGTGGGCGCCAGCTGGGACACCCTGCTGCTGCGCCGGGACGGCGAGGGCCGCCTGTACCGCTTCCACCAGCGCGAGCCGCTCTCGGCCACGGCACAGCAGATGGCCGGGGTGTACGACGACGGCGCCGCACCCGGGTCCTTCGACCGCCTGCTGGCGGCCCTGTCCGGCGCCCAGGCGGACCCGCGGGCGTAGGCTGGGGGCACCCGACAGACGCAGGAGGCACGATGTCACAGCAGTACAGCGGATCGAGGTCCGAGCGCGAGGAGGACGTTCCGGCGCCGGAACCGGCCCCCGCGGGCGGCTCCGCACAGGCCGGCACCACCGACCTGGACAGCCTGCTGGACGAGATCGACTCGGTGCTGGAGACCAATGCCGAGGAGTTCGTCAAAGGCTTCGTCCAGAAGGGCGGGCAGTAACCGCCCATGGACCGCAGGATCTATGGCGTCGAGACCGAGTTCGGCGTGCACTACTCCCACCCGGGAGCCCGTCCGCTGACCCCGGAGGAGGTGGCCCGCTACCTCTTCCGCCCCGTCGTCGAGTGGGGACGGTCCTCGAACGTCTTCGTCTCCAACGGGTCCCGGCTCTACCTGGACGTGGGCTCCCACCCGGAGTACGCGACCGCCGAGTGCTCCACCCTGGACGAACTCGTCGCGGTGGACAAGGCCGGCGAGGTGATGATGCAGCAGCTCATCGACCAGGCCACGGAACGGATGGCCGCGGACGGATTCACGGGCACCATCTACCTGTACAAGAACAACGCCGACTCCGCCGGAAACTCCTACGGCTCCCATGAGAACTACCTGCTGAACCGGCGCACCGAGTTCCGCCGCCTGTCCGAGGCCCTGATCCCCTTCCTCATCACCCGGCAGCTGTACGCCGGGGCCGGGAAGGTGGTGGCGCCGCGGACCGGGGACACCGACCCGGGCACCCTGGACCGGGACCGGCCGGACGGCGCGCACTTCGCCTTCTCGCAGCGTGCCGACCACGTCATGGAGGGCATCTCCTCGGCCACCACCCGTTCGAGGCCGATCATCAACACGCGCGATGAACCGCACGCGGACGCCGCGGAGTACCGGCGCCTGCACGTGATCGTGGGGGACTCGAACATGTCCGAGACCACCCAACTGGTCCGGTTCGGCGCCACGGACCTGATGCTGCGGATGATCGAGGCCGGCACGCCCCTGGGCGACCACCAGCTGGAGAACCCCATCCTGGCGATCCGCCAGGTCTCGCACGACCTCACCGGCACCGCCGAGCTGTCCCTGCGCTCGGGACAGCGCCGGTCCGCGCTGCAGCTGCAACGGCACTACCTGGAGCAGGCCACCGCGTTCGTCGAGCGGCACGGGGCCCACCACGACCGCCTCGACGCCGTGCTCGACCTGTGGGAACGGGCCCTGGACGCCGTGGAACGCCAGGACCCCGCGGGCATCGACACCGAGATCGACTGGGCGATCAAGCAGCGGTTCCTGACCCGCTACGCCGACCGGCACGGGCTCGACTGGGACTCCGCCCGGCTGGCCCAGCTGGACCTGTCCTATCACGACATCACCCCCGGGCGGGGCCTGTTCACGCTGCTGCAGTCCCGCGGGGCGGCGGCCCGTTTCCTGGACGACGACGCCGTCCGGCAGGCGGTCGACACCCCACCGGCCACGACCCGCGCCGCACTGCGGGGGCGGTTCATCCAGGCGGCCCGCGAGTCCGGGCAGCCCTATGCGGTGGACTGGACGCACCTGAAACTCTCCGACCGGCCCCTGCTGACCGTCACCACCAAGGACCCGTTCCAGACCTCGTCCGAGCGGCTGGACGAACTGCTGCGGTCCATCCCGTCACCGGACCACGCCCCGGCCGAGGGACACCGGGACGGCGATGCGTCCAGCATCCATCCAGTGTGACGTGGCACAGTAGAGTGTCCGGGTCCCACCCCGGAGAGGGTTCCCCGGCGCCGACCGCGCCGCGGGCCCGCTGGCACTACCGAAGGATCCCATGACTGGTACCGCCCCCCGTTCCGCACCCCGCTCCCTGACCCGGTCCCCGCGCCGTCTCCGGGCGGCCGCGCCCCTGGGGATCGCCCTGGCCGGGGCGCTGCTGCTGGCCGGCTGCGCCGAACCGGAGGCGCGCGGCGCCGGAGACAAGGAGGCCCTCAAGCCGGTCTCGCTCTCGGTCGCCGAGGACGGGAGCCCGGAGGTCACCGTGGACGGGGAGATCGAGACCGACCAGGTCTCCTCCCGCGTCCTGAAGGACGGGGACGGCGAGGAGATCGAGCCGGGGGACGTCGCCATGGTCCAGACCGCCGTGGTGGACCCTGCCACGGGCGAGGTCACCGCGGACAACTTCACCCAGGGCTCGGAGGCGGTCCACCTCACGGAGGGGCTGAAGCAGGCGAACGAGGTCCTGTACAACATGATCGACCAGAACCGGGTCGGTGCGCAGGTCGCCTTCTTCATGCCCGCGGGGCAGCAGGGCCAGGGCGCCAGTGACCAGCTCATGGTCTTCCAGATCGCCGGGGCGAGCCCGGCCCGCGCCACCGGGGAGTCCGTCGGGGACGTCGACCCGAAGCTGCCCGCGGTGACGCTGGACGAGGAGTCCGGTGAGCCCACCATCGCCAAGCCCGAGGGCAAGGCTCCCCAGGACCTGGTGGTCCAGCCGCTCATCCAGGGAGATGGTGCCGAGGTGGGAGCCCAGGACTACGTCACCGTCCAGTACAAGGGCATCAAGTGGTCCGACGGTGAGGAGTTCGACTCCTCCTGGTCCCGGGACGAGCTCTCCGGCTTCCAGCTGACGGGCGTGATCGAGGGATGGACCGAGGGCCTGCAGGGCCAGAAGGTCGGTTCCCAGGTCCTGCTCGTCGTGCCGCCGGCGAAGGGTTACGGCGGCTCCGAGCACGAGCTGTCCAAGGAGACCCTGGTCTTCGTCGTCGACATCATCCACGCCATGCCCCCGGCCCAGCCGGCCGAACAGCCCCAGGGCGGTACCGGCGAGTCCACGGAGGGGGCCTCCGCCGAGCCCTCCCCGTCCGCCTCGGAGTAGTCCCGGGTCCGGCCGGCCCCCTGCCGAGTCTTCAGTAGGATGGGCTGACGCACCTCCCCCTCACCTGGAAGGAACCCCACCCATGTCCTTCGGACAGCGCAACTATGACCGTTCCCGCCCCGAGATCGAATTCCCGGGGGAGACCCCACCGGAGGACCTCGTCATCGAGGACCTGATCGAGGGCTCCGGTCCCGCCGTGCAGGCCGGGGACAACGTCGAGTGCCACTACGTCGGGGTCGCCTGGTCCACCGGCGCCGAGTTCGACGCCTCCTGGAACCGCGGACAGCCGCTGCCCTTCACGGTGGGCGTCGGCCAGGTCATCAAGGGCTGGGACGACGGGCTGCTGGGCATGAAGCCCGGGGGACGCCGCCGGCTGGAGATCCCGCCGCACCTGGCCTACGGGGACAACGGCGCCGGTGCGGAGATCGGCCCCGGGGAGACCCTCATCTTCGTCGTGGACCTCGTCGACGTCCGCTGATCCCCGGCGTGAGCGCACCCTCGTCCCCGGATCCGGCCTTCCAGCCCCCGGCCACGGAGCGCATCGTCTCCGTGCTGTGGCTGCTGCTCGCCCATGAACGCCGCGGTGTCACGAAGGACGCCCTGCGCCGCTACGTGGACGGTTATGCCGCCGCGACCTCGGAGCAGGCCTTCGAGAAGATGTTCACCCGGGACAAGGAGGTCCTGAAGGACATCGGGGTGCCCCTCAGGGCCCACGAGGTCCAGGAGACCGGGAACTGGGAGGGTGCGGAACGTGCCGACGAGGTGCGCTACCGCATCGACCCCGGGCAGATGTACCTGCCGCACGTCGACTTCACCAACGCCGAGCGCCTCGCCCTGGTCAGGGCCCGCTCGGCGTGGCAGGGCTCCGACGTCGACCGCGCCGTGGTCCGCGCGCTCGGCAGGCTCGATGCGGGGGAGGACTGGGTGGCGGCCACCTCCACCTCCGACCACGAGGCCTTCGGGGCCCGGCTGGCCGGTGCCGACCGCACCCTCACTGCCCTGGCCGATGCGGTCCGGGGCCAGTCCGTCATCGCCTTCGACTACCGCACCGCCGGTGCGCCGGAGGCGCACCGGCGTACCGTGCGGGCCTGGGCCCTGACCAACCCCACGGGCGTCTGGTACCTCGTCGGCTGGGACCTCGACCGTCAGGCCCAGCGGACGTTCCGGCTCACGCGCATGGAGTCCGAACCCCGCCCGGCCACGGACGGCGGACGCCCGGCTCCCGGGCGCCCCGCGGGCTTCGACCTGCAGGCCGTGCGCGACCTCGTCTCCGGTGAACGGGAACCGGCCACGGTGGACCTGGAGCTGCGCCCCGGCCGGGCGGTCGGGCTGCGCCTGGGCGCCGAGCCCCGGGGGACCACCCCTGACGGCTGGGACCGGGTGACCCTGGGATACACCCGCCCGGCCGAACTGGCCGGCTCCGTCGCCGCGGCCGGACCCACCGCGCGGGTGCCGGCAACCTCGGCCACGGTGCGCGACGCCGTCGTGCGCCTGCTGGACGGTGCCCTGGCGGCCCACCGGCTGCCCGTCCCGCCCTATGAGCTGGCCGAACCGCGACGCCGCCGCAACCGCCGCAGTGACCGGGACAGGGTCGCGACCATGGTGGACGTCATCGGGCTGATCAACCAGCGTGGGGCCATGCCCCGCACCGAGCTGGCGGAGCGGCTCGACGTCACCGACGCGGAACTGGAGAGGATCCTCCAGGAGCTCCAGTTCTGCGGGATGCCCGAGCGGTACTTCGCCGGCGAGCAATTCGAGGTCGAGGACCAGGACGGGCGGATACGCATCAGCCAGGCGGAGGACCTGTCCGGTCCGCTGCGGCTGAGCATCCCGGAGGCCGCTGCCCTGCTCGTCGGGCTGCGCGCCTCCGCGGGCATCCCCGGACTGTCCGAGGAGGAGCGTGACGCCGCGCGGACGGCGCTGGCCAAGATCGTGGCCGCGTCCGGCCCCGAGGTGGAGCGCGCGGCGGACGGCATCAACGCCCGGTTCGACTTCGGCCCCTACGCCGAGGTGGCGGGGCGACTGCACGCCGCGGTGCGGGAGCGCCGGGTGCTGACCATCACGTACCACGCCGCCGGGCGGGACGAGCAGAGCCGGCGCGAGGTCGAGCCCCTGCGGATCACCACCGAGGGCGGGCACGGCTACCTCCAGGCGTGGTGCCGGCACCAGGAGGGGCTGCGCAACTTCCGGCTCGACCGGATCGGGGAGATCGAGGAGACCGGGGAGATCCACGCCGGGCGGCAGGTGGCCCTGGACGGGCCGCTGTTCTCCCCGCACGGCGCCGAGAGCACCGCCCACGTGCTCTTCGCCCACCGGATCCGGGACCTGGCCGACGGGTTCCGCCCCGAGCGCACGGCCACGCTGGCGGACGGGTCCGTGGTGGCCGAGGTTCGTCTCACCTCCGCGGACTACGCGCGCGCCCAGGCCGCCCGGCACGGGGGTGAATTCCGCGTGCTGTCACCGGCATCACTCGTCGACGCGGTGACCGGCTGGCTCGCGGAGGCCAGGGCCGGTTATGACGTGCCCGAGGCGTCCCCGCCCAGCCCCGTGCCGTAGACTCGAACCGTTCAATCGAAAGGACGTCCTCATGTTCGCCGGACTCCAGGGATGGCAGCTCGTCATCATCATCGCCCTGGTGCTGCTGTTGTTCGCAGCACCCAAGCTGCCCGCAATGGCCCGCAACCTCGGGCAGTCCATGCGGATCTTCAAGTCCGAGGTCAAGCAGATGAAGGACGACGACGGACACGGCAGGAGCACGGGCCAGGACGGCTCCGCCCCGGTCGAGGGCCGCATCGTCGACGGTGGCCAGGCCGACGCCCCGCGCGCCGGCGACCGCCGCACCACCGGTTCCGACGACCAGAAGTAGGCGGGCGGTCCGCACTCCATGTCGACCGCTTCCGAGGCCGGCCGCTCCCGGCGCGTCCGCGTGTCCCGGAGGAAGAACCCCGACGGGCAGATGCCCCTCAAGGACCACCTGAGGGAACTGCGCAACCGGCTGATCATCGCCGGCATCGGGCTCTTGCTCGGCGCCATCGTCGGGTTCATCATCTACCAGCCGTTCTTCTCGGCCCTGATCGACCCGGTCCACCGGCTCTCGGACGAGGGGCGGATCGTGACCGTGGCCTTCAGCGCCGTGGGCCAGCCCTTCGACATCATGCTGCAGGTCGCGCTCTTCGTGGGCGTGGTCATCTCCAGCCCCGTCTGGCTCTACCAGCTCTGGGCCTTCGTGGTCCCCGGGCTGAAGAAGAAGGAGAAGCGCTACGCGCTGGGCTTCATCGCCGCGGCCGTCCCGCTGTTCGTCCTCGGCGTCGGGCTGGGCTGGCTCGTGCTCCCGGAGGCCGTCCAGTTCTTCGTGGGCCTGTCCCCGGAGGGCACGGCGAACGTCATCACCGCGGACGTGTACATCCCGTTCGTGCTGCGGCTGTTCCTCGCCTTCGGGGTGGCCCTGGTGCTGCCCGTCGTGCTGGTCGGCCTGAACATGCTCGGGGTGCTGCCCGGGCGGCAGATCCTCAAGCACTGGCGCATCACGGTCTTCGTCATCGCCCTGATCGCCGCCCTGGCCGCGCCGGGGTCCGACGCGATGACCATGTTCTACCTGGCCATCCCCCTGGTGCTGCTCTTCGGCGTGGCCATCGTCATCTGCCTGATCAACGACCGGCGCCGGGCCCGGCGCACGGCGCGGCTCGAGCAGGCCAACGAGGACTACCTCGGCACCGGGCCCACGCCGCTGCGCGACCTCTGACCCCGCACGCCCCGGGGGGACCGCAGGAGGGGCATGTCCTAGGCTGGGTGCATGGCACCTTCCGCGGATGACACCACCGGCCGGCTGAGCCCCGCGGAGCGGTACGCCGCAGCCCGCCGCCGTACCGCCGAGGCGAAGACCGAGCTGGGCCGGTTCACCGCCACCCTGGACTTCCCGCTGGACCCCTTCCAGGACCAGGCCTGCCGAGAGCTCGAGGCCGGCAACGGCGTGCTCGTGGCCGCCCCCACCGGGGCCGGCAAGACCGTGGTGGGCGAGTTCGCGATCCACCTGGCCCTCGCCGCCGGCCAGAAGGCGTTCTACACCACCCCGATCAAGGCCCTGAGCAACCAGAAGTACCAGGACCTCGTCGCCACCTACGGCACGGAACGGGTGGGCCTGCTCACCGGTGACACCGCCATCAACTCGCACGCCGACGTGGTGGTGATGACCACCGAGGTGCTGCGCAACATGCTCTACGCGGACTCCGACACCCTCGTCAACCTGGGTTTCGTGGTCATGGACGAGGTGCACTACCTGGCCGACCGGTTCCGCGGCGCGGTGTGGGAGGAGGTCATCATCCACCTGCCCGAGCACGTGCAGCTGGTCTCGCTCTCCGCCACGGTCTCCAACGCCGAGGAGTTCGGGGCCTGGCTGGACACCGTCCGCGGGTCCACGGCCGTGGTCGTCTCCGAGCACCGGCCCGTGCCCCTGTGGCAGTACGTGATGGCCGGGACCCAGCTGTACGACCTGTTCGCCACGGAGGTCGCCTTCGACGAGATCGGCCCGGACACCCCGGTGCGGGACCCCGCCGATCCCGACGCCGGCCCCACGGGAACCCCGCAGCCCACCGGTCAGCTCGTGCTCAACCCCGAGCTGGCCCGGTTGGCCGAGGACCAGCGACGGCGGGAGGAACGCAGCGACTGGGGTCGGCCGAACCGTCAGCAGTACGGCGGCGGCCGGGGCGGCCGCGGGAGCGGGCCCCGGGGGCGCGGCAGGGGCGGGGGAAAGCCCGCCCGAGGACAGCGGAACACGGCGTCCCCGGGTTACGGACGCCGTGAGGACGTCACCACCACGCGGTACGACGGCGGTGGCTCCGGTGGGCCGGGACCGGCCGGAGGCCGTCACGAGGCTCCGCAGCGCGCCCGCAGCGACCTGCGCGTGTCCCGTCCCGGCATGGTCCGCACCCTGGAACGCGAGGGCCTGCTGCCCTGCATCACCTTCGTCTTCTCGCGCGCCGGCTGTGACGGTGCCGTGGAGCAGTGCCTGTGGGCCGGACTGGACCTGACCACTCCGGGAGAGAAGCAGCAGATCCAGTCCGTGGTGGACGAGGCCGCCGGATCGCTGCCGCCCGAGGACCTGGACGTGTTGGGGTTCTGGGGCTGGCGGGACGGGTTGTCCCGGGGCTTCGCCGCCCACCACGCCGGTATGCTCCCGCCGTTCAAGGAGGTCGTGGAGAAGCTGTTCGGCGCCGGCCTGGTCAAGGTCGTCTTCGCCACCGAGACCCTGGCCCTCGGCGTGAACATGCCGGCCCGCACCGTGGTGATCGAGAAGCTGGAGAAGTTCAACGGCGAGGCCCACGTCAACATCACCGCGGGGGAGTACACCCAGCTGACCGGGCGGGCGGGACGCCGGGGGATCGACGTCGAGGGCCACGCCGTGGTGCTCTGGCGGCCCGGACTGGATCCGGCCGCCGTGGCCGGGCTGGCCTCGCGCCGGACCTACCCGCTAAACTCCTCGTTCCGGCCCACCTACAACATGTCCGTGAACCTCATCGCCCAGTTCGGCCTCGAGCGCTCCCGCACCATCCTGGAGTCCTCGTTCGCGCAGTTCCAGGCGGACCGCTCGGTCGTGGGCCTGGCCCGCGAGGTCCGCAGCCGCGAGGAGTCGCTGGCCGGTTACGAGAAGTCCATGACCTGCCACCTGGGGGACTTCACCGAGTACGCCCGGCTGCGCAAGGAACTCTCGGAGGCGGAGAAGGACTCCTCCAAGGGCCGCCACCGCGCCCGCCAGCGGGCGGTCAAGGAGTCCCTGGCCAACCTGCTGCCCGGGGACGTCGTCGAGGTGCCCGGGCCACGCCGGCTGGGCACCGTCGTCGTGGTGTTCCCCGCCGGCAACCCGGCGAACCCGCGGGTCGGCGTGATCACCCAGCAGGCCCAGCTGCGCCGCATCTCCACCGAGGACCTCGATGCCCCCGTGGACCCGGTGGCCGGGGCCAGGCTGCCGCAGAACATCCAGGTGAAGACCCCCAGCCAGCGCAAGGACATCGCCTCCGCCATGCGGTCGGCCCTGCGCGAGCACCGCCCGGCGCCCGGTGGCCGGTCCACCGCGGGCTTCCGGTTCCGGGACGAGGGAGCCGGGGAACGGGTCGAGGACCTGAGACGGCAATTGGAGCGGCACCCCTGCCACGGGTGCCGGGACCGCGAGGAGCACGCCCGCTGGGCCGAGCGCTGGTGGAAGCTGCGCAAGGAGGTGGACCAGCTCTCCGCCCGCATCGCCGGGCGCACGAACACGATCGCCCGCGCGTTCGACCGATTGACCGGCCTGCTCACCACCTACGGTTACGTGGACGCCGAGGCCGCGGTGGCCGGGGCCGTGGCCGGGACCACGGCGTCCCCGGGGGTGACCGCCTCCGGCCAGACGCTGCGCCGGATCTACGGTGAGCGGGACCTGCTGACCTCCCTGTTGCTCGAGGACGGCCTGGCGCGCGAACTCGACCCGGAGGAACTGGCGGGCTTCGCGGCCCTGCTGGTCTACCAGGCCAAGGGCGACGAGACCGTGGGCATCCCGCAGATGCCCACCGCCCGGCTCCAGGAGGTCCTGGACCGCACCGGTGAGCACTGGTACGAGCTCCAGCTGGCCGAACGGGGTGCCCAGCTCGAACCGACGCCCGAGCCGGACGCCGGACTGGTCTGGCCCATCCACCGGTGGGCCCGGGGACGGAACCTGCGCGACGCCCTCAAGGGCACGGACCTCGCCGCGGGGGACTTCGTGCGGTGGGCCCGCCAGGTGATCGACCTGCTGGACCAGCTCTCCAAGGTGCCGGGCCACCCCGGGTTGCCGCGCCAGTGCCAGCGTGCCGTGGATCTCATCCGCCGCGGCGTGGTCGCGTACTCGAGTGTGGATACGCTGGACGGATGACCACTCTCTACGTCAACGGCACCATCCACTCCGCGTCCGACCCCTACGCCACGGCCGTGCTCGTGGACGGCGGGTCCGTCGCCTGGGTCGGAACCGATGACACCGCCGACCAGATGCGGTTGCGCGCCGGGGCGGACTGGGAGGTCGTGGACCTTGATGAGGCCCTCGTGGTCCCCGCCTTCGTGGACTCGCTCGGCCCGGCCACCGGTGCCGACCCCGCGTCGTCGGGGGTGTTCCTCTCGGTGGCCATCGGCACCGTCGGCACCGCCGGCACTGCGGGTTCCGTCAGGGGCGACGGCGCCGCCACCGTGACCTACCGGCCGGTCGAGGCAGACCGGGTGCCCCGGTCCCTCCAGGAGGCCCGCGTCGCGGCGGGGGAGGGCGACGCCGGGGGTACGGCCGTGGCCGGACTGGCCGCCGGCGTGGGGCCGGAGGGGCTGGATGCCGGGGCCGCGGCCCATCTGGCCGGCGTGGCCACCGAGGCCGGCGTCCAGGTGTACTTCCTGCCGGAGGACGCCGAGGGCCTGGAGGCCGTGATCGCCGCCGTCGCCGGGGCCGCCGATGCCCAGGGGCAGGCCGCCACCGGGCGGGCCCGGCACCGCGTCGCGTGGAACGGCCCCGTTGCGGAGTCCACGATCGAGCACCTGGCCCGCCTGGGCGTGTCCGTGACCGTGGTCCCGGACGCCACCGGTGCCATCCTCGCGCCCGTCGCCTCGCTGCTCGCCCGGGGGGTTCCGGTCTGCCTCGGCACCGGGGCCGGGCCCGGGGACCTCTGGTCGGCCATCCGGGCCTGCCTCGAGCACGGGGACCCGGACCAGCGGATCTCCGCCCGGGCCGGTTTCACCGCCGCCACCCGGGCCGGGCTGCGCGCGCTGCCCGCCGCCGTCGCCGACCGGTTCGGGACGGCCGGCCGGATCGCACCGTCCGCTCCGGCCACGTTCGGCATCTGGGCCACGGAGGCGCTCAGCGTGCAGGCACCGGATGGACGCGTGGCCGCCTGGAGCACCGACACCCGCGCCGGGACCCCGCTGCTTCCGGTCCTCGAGGAGGGCACCGCGGCCCCGCGGTGCGTGGCCACGGTCGTGGACGGCGCCCTCGCCCACCGGTCCTGAGCCCCCCCGGCCGTCCCCTCCCCGACGGCCACCCCTATACTTGACTGCCAATGCCCCCGGACGACCCGAAGGACTTCTCCAGCATGCGCGTGCTCACCATCATCCCCACGTACAACGAGATCGAGTCACTGCCCCGCACCCTCGATCGACTGCGCGTGGCCGTCCCGGAGTCGGACGTGCTGGTGGTGGACGACGCCTCGCCGGACGGCACGGGCCAGTGGGCCGATGATGCAGCCTCCTCGGACGCGCAGGTCCACGTCCTGCACCGGACCCAGAAGAACGGGCTGGGCGGGGCGTACATCGCCGGCTTCCGCTGGGGCCTGGAGCGCGGGTACGACGTGCTGGTGGAGATGGACGCCGACGGCTCCCACCAGCCGGAACAGCTGCCCCGGCTGCTCGAGGCCGTCGACGGCGCGGACCTGGTGATCGGCTCCCGTCGCGTCCCGGGCGGCAAGATGGTGAACTGGCCGGCCCACCGCAAGCTCATCTCGGCCTGCGGCTCGCTGTACCCCCGGATCATGCTCGGCCTGAAGCTCACCGACGTCACCGCCGGCTACCGCGCCTACCGTGCGGACACGCTGCGCGCGATCGACCTGGACGACGTCCAGTCCAAGGGCTACGGCTTCCAGGTCGACATGACCTTCCGCACGGCGCTGCTGGGCAAGCGGATCACCGAGGTGCCGATCACCTTCGTGGAACGCGAGTACGGCGAGTCCAAGATGAGCGGGAACATCATCACCGAGGCCGTCG
>NZ_DAOMPX010000005.1:0-120373 GCF_035445025.1 Citricoccus sp.
GCCTCCCCGCCCGCAGCGGTGCCCAGTCCGGCCTCGGCGATCCAGGCCGGTGCCGCGTGGACCGGGGAGTGGTGCAGCAGGTCGTAGGGCAGGTCACGGGGCGTCCCGTCGACCGTGGCGTGCAGCCGGCGGGCGCCGGCGTCGATGGAGCGCACGTGCGCGTCCGTCAGGACCGTGATCCCGTAGCGATCCACCCATGGCTGCAGGACCCGGTCCACGTCCGGCTGGCCGAACAGGGTCCCGGTGGGCGTCAGCAGGGTCACCTCGATGTCCTGCAGCACGCCCTGGCGCTGCCAGTAGTCACAGGCGAGGTAGAGGATCTTCTGCCCGATCTGCGGGGTGGGGGCCGGGCCGTCCGGGATGGTGAACAGCGCCCGTCCGCGGCGCAGTGCGCGGATCAGCTCCCAGGTCTTGGGGGCCAGCTCCACGGTGTAGTTCGTGGAGGCGTGCGGGCCGGCCACTGCCTCGGCGCTGCCGGGCACGTGATCCCAGTCCGGGGCCGAGCCCGCGCAGATCACGACGTCCCGGTAGCCGAGGCGCTCGCCCGAGGACAGGGTGGCGGTCCGTGCCACCGGGTCCAGGGCCCGGACGCTGTCCTGCACCCATCGCACACCGCGGGGCATCACGCGGTGCTGGGGACGGGACATCTGGCGCGTGGTCCTCAGCCCGGCGCCCACGTAGGACAGCATCGGCCGGTAGTGGTGCGTGGACTTGGGTTCCACGACGGCGATGTCCGCGATGCCCTTGCGGTGCAGCCGGGCGGCCAGGGAGATCCCGGCGTTGCCACCGCCGATCACGAGGACGTCGGCGGTTCGCTCTGGGGGTGCAAGGGGCATCGTGACTCCGTGGGAGGTGGAGGGGCTCTACGGCCCCGGAGGGGGCCGCCCGACCATTCGACCACGGGCCGCGACGACCCCACCACCATGGGTGGCCCCCATGCTCTCTCAGCCGGTCGGGCCCACGGTCCCGGACATCGCCCGGTGGGTCCCCGAGCGGTGGAGCCAGGACCGGTGGACCTGGTGGATGCCCTCGAGCAGGACGCAGGCCACCGCGCCGGTCGCCACGGCGGTCACGGTGAGGTCCGTGGGCGGGTACTCGAACTGGTGGAACTCCTGAGAGGCCGGGACCGTGAGGACCAGGAACAGCAGCACGTACATGGAACCGACCAGCACCAGCTTCCACCGGGTCATCGGCCGGGAGATGAGGTTGAGCACCCACAGGCCCATCAGGGTCAGCGTGATGACCGAGGCGGTCTGGACCTGCCGGACCGAGACCTCCTCCGTGAACCAGCGGGCATAACCGTTCACGGCCAGCAGGCCCACGAGGATGACCACCCCGGAGGGGATGGCGAAGCGCAGGGCGCGGCCGAGGAACCCCGGGACGTAACGGCGCTGGTTGGGGGCCAGGGCCAGGAAGAACGTGGGCAGCCCGATCATCAGGAAGTCCACGGTGGAGGCCTGCCGCGGCAGCAGCGGGTACTGCCAGGCCAGCAGCGAGAACACCACGCCGAACAGCACGGCGTAGGCGGTCTTGGTCAGGTACAGGTGGGCCAGTTGCTCGATGTTGGCGATCACCTGACGCCCCTCGGCCAGCACGGCCGGCAACCGGGAGAAACGGCTGTCCAGCAGCACCAGGCGGGACACGGCCTTGGTGGCCGGGGCGCCGTTGCCCATGGCGATGCCCAGGTCCGCGGACTTCAGGGCCAGGGCGTCATTGATGCCGTCCCCGGTCATCGCCACCACGTGCCCGGCGTCCTGCAGGGCCTTGACCATGCCCTTCTTCTGGTCGGGGGTGACCCGGCCGAACACGGAGTGGGTGTCCAGGACCTCCCGTCGTCGATCGTCGTCCTCGGGCAGGTGCCGGGCGTCGTAACCGTCCCCGTGCAGCGTCATCCCGACCTCGCGCGCGACCGCGGCCACGGTGCGCGGGTTGTCCCCCGAGATGATCTTCAGCTCCACGCCCTGGGCGCGGAAGTACTCGAGGGTCTCGTGGGCGTCGTCGCGGACCTTCTCCCGGAAGGTCAGCAACGCCACCGGGACCAGCCCACGGGGCAGTCGCTCACCGGTCCGGCGGCCGTTGCCGGTCCCGGTGGCGGGCCCGGTGTCGGTGGCGGGCCCGGGGCCCGGTCCCGACGTCGGCCCCCCGGTCCCGAACCACGCACCGGGCGCCACCGGAGTGTCCGACCGGCAGAGCAGCATGGTGCGCAGCCCCCGGTCCGTCGTCTCCTGGCAGAGGGCCTCGATCCGGTGGGTGTCCGTTCCCTCGGAGCAGTTCCCGTCGAGCAGTGCCTCCGGGGCGCCCAGGACCCACGCCCCGTGCGGGGCGGAACCGGGTCTCGGGGGGCGGGCGCCGCCCCCGGGACCGAAGGCGACGGCGGACCAGCGCCGGGCGGAGGAGAAGGGCACCTGCGCCGAGGGCGCCTCCTCGGGGACGTGCGGGAAGGCCTCGCGCAGGGCCAGGGCCGTGGGGTTGGCATTCACGTCGGCGCCGAACCAGGCCAGGACGCGGGCGCCGTCGTCGTGCACCTGGCGGGAGGCGGAGAGGTCGGTGACCCCGTCGAAGACGACGCGCCCCTCGGTGAGCGTGCCGGTCTTGTCCAGGCAGACGGTGTCCACCCGGGCCAGGATCTCCACCGCCGGCTGTTCCTGGATCAGGACCTGGTCCTGGGCCAGCTTCAGCGCGGCCACCGCGAAGGAGATCGTGGTCATCAGGGCCAGCCCCTGGGGGATCATCGAGGTGATCGCGGCGACGGAGGCCACGACCGCGGGCTCGATCGCGTTGTTCTGCACCGCGTACGTCCAGCCGCCGATCGCCTGGACCTGGCCGTTGAGGATGATCGCCACGATCGGCACCAGGGCGATGGTGAGCCACGTGGCGACCGTGTCCAGGGCCCCACGCAGCTCCGAGGGGATCTTGGAGAACGTGCGGGCCTCGATCGCGAGCTGCGAGGCGTGCGAGTCCGCGCCGACGGCCGAGACGCGGAACACCCCGTGCCCGGAGAGCACGGCCGAACCGGAGAGCACCACGTCCCCGGGCAGCTTGCCCACCGGATCGGACTCCCCGGTCAGCATGGACTCGTCGATGTCCAGGCCGTCCGCCCTCAGCATCACCCCGTCCGCCGGGACCTGGTCCCCGCGCCGCAGCACCACGGCGTCGTCCAGGACGATGTCCTCCAGTCGCACCTCCTGCCGCTCGCCGGAGCGCATGACGTGGGCGGCGTCCTGGTGCAGCAGGGCGATCTGGTCCAGCTTGCGCTTGGCCGAGTACTCCTGGACCACGCCGATGATCACGTTGGCCACGGCCGCGAGGCAGAACACCAGGTCGAACCAGCGGCCCAGCACGATGATCGCCACCGCGCAGGCGCCGATGGCCAGGTTGAACATCGTCAGGACGTGGACGCGCAGGATCTTCCAGATCGAGCGGGAGGTGTCCCGGGGCTGGCGGTTGGTCAGCCCCTTGCCGATCCGCTCCGCGACGGCGGACTCGTCCAGGCCGCGGGCGGCGAGGGCCTCGTCGTCCGGGCGGGCGATCGCCCCCAGTCCGCGCCGGCGCAGGTGGTGACGACGGCGCACGTCGGGGTGCTCCGCTCCACCGGCCACCGCGGCGGCAGGGGAGCCGACCCGAGGAGTCCGTGAGCCGGCGGGGGTGGCGGCGTGGGGGTCCGCGGGTGAGCCTGCGCCGGGGAGGTCCTGGATGGTGTCCTCCTCCGTGGCGGGTCCGCCGGTACCGGTGCTGGCCGGGTTGCTCACGCTGATTGTCTCCCTGGGTCGGGCGGCAGGCAATGGCCAGCCGGACGGGAGCCGACCTGCAGCGATGCCCTCCAATGTAGTGGCCGCGTGTCCCGCACGGGGTCAACCTGCGGGGTGAATCCGGGCCCGCTCCGGGTCATCCCGGAGACGGAGGCCGGACCGTCGGTGCCCCGTGGTGGCCCGGGCTGCCGTACAGTCGGCGTCATGAAGGCACCGGACCCCGCGGCCATCCTGCCGGGCCGGTTGCTGTCCAGGATGCGCTCGGACCTGGTCCACACCTTCTCCGGTGAACGTGACGCGGGAGTCCCGCAGTGGCAACTGGACCTCGAACAGGGTGATGACGCCGGGTACTTCGCCCACGACTCGGCAACCTGGGCGGTCCACGGGTCGATGTCCACCGTGGCGGCAGGCATCCGCGCCCTGCTGGTCCAGGCGCTGCACCCCGGTGCGCTCGCCGGGGTGGCCGAGCACTCGGACTACCGGGCCGACCCGCTGCAACGGCTCGCGGGGACCATCCGCTGGATCTTCTCCGTCACCTACGGTTCCACCGGCGCGGCCCGTCAGGCCTGCGCCGAGGTCCGCCGGCTGCACGTGCCGGTGCGGGGGCGGTATGAGGACGGGGCGGGGGAGGAACGGCGGTACTCCGCCAACGCCCCGCACCTGGCCGAATGGGTGCACCTGGCCTTCACGGACGCCTTCCTGGCCGCGCACGAGGACTTCATCGGCCCCGTGCCGACCGCCGGCGGGGCGGATGACTACGTCCGTGAGTGGTCCGTCGCCGGATCACTCATGGGCGTGCAGGACCCGCCGACCACCCGCCAGCAGCTCAAGGACCGGCTGCAGGCCTTCGACGACGCCGGCGAGCTGGCCGGCGGGGACCGGGTCACCGAGGTCCTCGGGTTCCTGCGGAACCCGCCGCTGCCCGGCCAGCTCGGCTGGGGCTACCGGGCGCTCTTCACCGCGGTCGTGGACACCCTGCCGGCCCGCTACCGGGACCTGCTCGGCCTGCGCGCCACACCGGTGTCGCGGCTGACCCGTGCCGGCGGCCGCGCCACCCTGGCCGTGGTGGGTGCGGCCCTGTCCGGGCCGGGCCCCTCGGAACAGGCGGCCCGGCGCCGGCTCATCCGGCTGGGTGTGCTTCCGGACGCGGACACCGGACGGTAGCGGACGAGCCGCGAGGCCCCGCCGTTGCCCGGGCAACCAGCCGTGCCCGGCGTCTCAGCACGACGTCCTGTCCGATCTCGTGCACGGCGGAGCGGGCACGACCGGGCCCCGTGACGGCTGCCTGGGCGGCGGTGCTCATGACCTCCCCGCCGACCGCTCGGTGGCGGGGGCCGGGTCCAGGGCGATGATGACCGACTTGGTCCGGGTGTACTCCGCCAGTTGCTCGGGCCCGTTCTCCCGGCCCCAGCCAGAGGCCTTGACGCCCCCGAACGGCATGGACGGGTCCAGCAGGCCCCAGGCGTTGACCCAGACGATCCCGGCCTCCAGCGCATCCGCCACCCGGTGGGCGCGCGAGATGTCCCCGGTCTGGATCCCGGCCGCGAGGCCGAAGTCCGTGCTGTTGGCCAGGTCGACGGCCTCCTGCTCCGTGTCGAACGGCTGGACCGTCAGCACCGGACCGAAGATCTCCTGCTGGACGGCGTCGGCCGCATTGTCGACGTCGGCCAGGACCGTCGGACGGTAGAAGAACCCGCCGTCGATCTCGGCTGCCTCCCCACCCACCACGACGCGCGCGCCGCTGGACCGGGCCTGATCCACGGCCTCGCGCACCTTCTCGAACTGGCGGCGGGTGGCCAGCGGGCCGATCACCGTGCCCGGGTCCCGCGGGTCACCGAAGGGCACGTGCGGGACAGCGCCCGCGAGGGCCTCGAGGACCTGGTCGTAGACCGGCCGCTCGACGAGGAGCCGCGGTCCACCCATGCAGAACTGGCCGGTGTTGAAGACGAAGGCCGAGATGGCGGTCTCCACCGCCTTGCCGAGGTCGGCATCGGCGAAGACGATGTTCGCCGCGTTGCCGCCCAGTTCGGCAGTGACGGGCCGCAGGCTGCGGCCGGCCAGCTCGGCGACGTGCGCCCCGACCTGGGTGGAACCGGTGAAGGCCACCTTGGCGACCCGGGGGTGCCCGTTGAGGGCGTCACCGATCGTCGAACCGTAACCGGTGACCACGTTGTAGACCCCGTCCGGGACGCCCGCCTCGGTGAGCAGCTCAGCCATCAGCAGCGCCGAGAAGGGGGTCTCCTCCGCCGGCTTGTGGACCACCGTGTTCCCCGCGGCCAGGGCGACGGCGATCTTGGAGGTGGACAGGATCAGCGGGAAGTTGAACGGCGTGGTGGCCGCGATGACCCCGAGGGGCTCCCGCTGGGTGTAGGCGTGGGCCGGCAGAGGGGTGCGGCGGACCGCCCCGTCCAGGTGCTGGGCCAACGAGGCGGCGTACTCGTAGGTGTCGGCCGCCGTGGTGACGTCCACGGCACGGGCGAGGCTGATGGGCTTGCCGACGTCCAGGCTCTCCACCCGGGCGATCTCGTCGGCCCGCTCCCGGATCAGGTCGGCCACCCGCATCAGCACGCGCGAGCGCTCCCTGCCGGGGAGCCTGGACCACCGGCCGTCGACGAAGGCGCGGTGGGCGGCCTCCACGGCCGCGTCGACGTCGGACGGGCTGCCGTCCGGGATCGACCCGATGGCCTCGCCGGTGGCCGGGTCCAGGACCTCGATCCGGCCGGATCCGGACGTCGCGGCGGCCCAGCCGCCATCGATGTAGTGCCGCGCGTGGCGCAGTGCCTCGGGCAGGTCCGGGCCGGCCTGCACGTCCTGCGGTGCCTCGGTCGTCATGGGTCAGTCCTCCTGGGGGTGGGGGGCAGGGATCACAGGTGGGGGCGGGACGGCCGGTGTCCGGCATCGCGGTGGCGAGCGCCCCGGATGCCGCGCGTGCCCGGTCTCACAGGCCCGGAGTCTACCCAGCATGTGTCCGCGCTCACAGGGGTACCGTGAAGCCATGGGACACACCAATGACCCGGCGACCATCCGCCGGCTGCTGACCGACCGGGGAGCCCGCTGGGCCGTCGTCGGACTCACGCCCAACCCGCGCCGGGCCGCCGTCGGGGTCTCGAGATTCCTGCGGGACGAGCTGGGCATGGAGATCATCCCGGTGAACCTCGGGGCCCAGGAGGTGCACGGGGAGACCGGGTACCGCACCCTGGCGGATGTGCCCGGGACCATCGACGTGGTGGACTGCTTCGTCAACTCCCACAAGGTCGGGGCGATCGTGGACCAGGCGATCGAGGTCGGCGCACGTGCCGTGTGGCTGCAGCTCGGGGTCATCGACGAGTTGGCGGCGGAGCGCGCGGCGGCCGCCGGGCTGGACGTGGTCATGGACACCTGCCCGGTCATCGAGGTGCGGGCCACCCCCTCGCTGCGTGGCGACTGACCTCCCCGGGCCGCCGCTAGGGTGGGGCCATGATCTTCATCGTCGTGAAATTCCAGGTCAAGCCCGAGCACGTGGACGGTTTCATGGATCGCGTCCGTGACTACACGCGGGCCACGCGTGCCGAGGAGGGCAACCTGTGGTTCGAGTGGTCCCGCAGCGTGGAGGACCCACACGAGTTCGTCCTCGTCGAGGCGTTCAAGGACGGCGCCGGGGAGGCGCACGTGTCCTCGGAGCACTTCACGGCGGGCCTGGAGGCGATGCGCCCCGTGCTGGCCGCCACCCCGAGGATCGTCAGCCGCCAGGTCGAGGGTGAGGGCTGGGACCGGATGGGCGAGCTGCAGGTCGACTGAGCGGACGGTGCACCCTGCAACGTGCGGGCAGGGACGGTCGCCCGTCCCTGCCCTCAGTTCGTGCTGTGATCAGGCGTTGGCCGCCTTCGGGGCGCCGATCCCCGGATCGACCTGGTGTGGTCCGCTGGCGCTGGGCCGCACGTCGAAGTCGAAGATCGCGGTCGGGATGTAGACGGTGGAGCACGAGTTCGGGATGTCCACCACTCCGGAGAGCCGGCCCTCGATCGGGGCCGCACCCAGCAGCAGGTACGCCTGCTCGGGGGAGTAGCCGAACTTCACCAGGTAGTCGATCGCGTGCAGGCAGGCGCGCTGGTAGGACAGGTGCGAGTCCAGGTAACGCTGCTCGCCGTCCAGCGTCACCGAGGTCCCGGAGAACGCGATCCACTCACTGAACCGGGGATCCACCCGGCCCGGCATGAAGATGGCGTTCTCCTTGACCCCGTAGGTCTCCATGCCGCCCTTGATGAGGTCGACGTGCAGGTCCATGAACCCGCCCATCTCGATCGCGCCGCAGAACGTGATCTCCCCGTCGCCCTGGGAGAAGTGCAGATCGCCCATGGACAGGTTGGCGCCGTCCACGAACACCGGGTAGAACACCCGGGTGCCCTTGGACAGGTTCTTGATGTCCTGGTTGCCGCCGTTCTCGCGCGGTGGTGCCGTCCGGGCGGCCTCCGAGCCGACGCGCTGCCACTCGCCCCGGTCCAGCCCGCCGAGCACGGCGTGCTCGGCCTCGGGCGGCAGGGCGAGCGGGGGCACGCGGTTCGGGTCGGTGGCGATCAGGTCGCCCTCGCGCTTGTTCCACTTGGCCAGCAGCTCGGCCGAGGGCGCCGTGCCCATGAGGCCGGGGTGGATGAGGCCCTCGAAGCGGACCTCCGGGACGTGCCGGGAGGTGGCGATCTGGCCGTTGAAGTCCCAGATGGCCTTGTAGGCGTCCGGGAACTGGTCGGTCAGGAACCCACCGCCGTTGTTCCGGGAGAAGATGCCGGTGTACCCCCAGCCCTGGCCGGCCAGCGGGCCGCTGTCCTCCTGGGGGATCGGGCCGACGTCGAGGATGTCCACGATCAGCAGGTCGCCGGGCTGGGCTCCCTCGACGGCGAAGGGGCCCGAGAGCTTGTGCACGGTGAGCAGCGGCGCGTTGAGGATGTCCTCGGCGGAGTCGTCGTTGACGATGGCGCCGTCGAACCACTCGCGGCAGTCGACCCGGAAGGTGTCACCCGGCTTGACGGTGGCGACCGGGGGGATCTCCGGGTGCCAGCGGTTGTGGCCGAGCTTCTCCTGGTCCTCGAAGGACTTGGCCGAGTCGAGGGGAAAGATGTTGTCGGGCATGGTGACGGATCCTTTGCTGTGGGAACGAGAACGGTAACGAGAGTGGGAAGGGAGAGCGGGGGAGGGTGGCGCCGGCGTGACGCGTCGAGGAGGGGCGCGGCGCGCGGGTCGGCGGGCGCCGGGCGCCGGTACCGCTGCACTGGGGTCAGGGTCAGGGCCGGGGCAGCTTCCGGTGCAGGGGATTGCCGGTGTACCGGGGGCCCTCGCGCGGTTTGCGGCCGGCCGCGGGCAGTGCCGTGACCACCTCTGGTTCGGCCGCGCTGCGTTGGGACGACTCGATGAGCCGGTAGGCGGCGGAACCGGCCCGGGAGAGCCGCACGGAGGTGATGCGCCGGGCCGCGGGAGCCCCGCAGTCCGGGCAGTCCACCGCATCGGGCACGGAGGTCATGCTGTAGGACGCTTCCAGGACGGTGCCCTCCGGGCAGCGGAACTCATACAGCGGCACGGCGCCTCCCCCCGTCCCGCGGGTCACTGTCCGCCGGGCCGCGCAGGGTGTGGTCCGGTCCGGTGTCCTGCAGCTCGGGGGGCGTCCTGAGCGGACCGCGCCGGCCGAGCAGGAACGACAGGACCAGGGCGACGACGCCGGCCACGGCCAGGATCGTGGCCCACGTCCACGTGCTGCGGTACTCGCCCATGAGCAGCAGTACGGCGGGGATGGTGGCCGTGAGGTGCGCGATGATGGCCGTGAACCACCCGGTGGCCGCGGTGAGGGACTCCCGCCGGAGTCCCAGCAGCAGGAAGAACATGAGCCAGAGCACGGCCCAGAGGAGCCAGATGACCCCGAAGACGGGGTCTGCCACGACGGTGAACTGGAGGATGCCCATCACCACGGCGATGGCGGCCACGAACAGGGAGAACCACCCCACGCCCTCGCCGTCGAGACCGAAGGTGAGGTTGAGGCCGACGTAGAGGTAGGTGAAGCCGAAGAGGTAGAGACCGGAGGCGGCGAGGATGGCCGCGGGGTCACCCTCGGCCTGGACGAGCAGGATGGTGGGAAACACCACCTGCATGATGCCGACGAAGAAGTTCATGGGGGCGGCGGCCTTGCCGGGGACGAGCCCCAGCAGCATCAGGCCGTTGATGAACAACACCGCCCCCACGTACAGCAGACCAACACTGCCCATGGAGCGCTCCTGGGAGACGAGCAGGCCCGGCCGGGCGGCGGGGTGAAGCGGAGACGCCGCAGCCCTCGGACCGTGCGAGGGGATGTGATGCACGCCACGTTAGGCACGGCGCAACGGTTGCGACAATGGTCGGTCGTCGGTCGTCGGTCGTCGGTCGTCGGTCGCCGGTCGCCGCCCCTGGCCCGGCTGGGGCCGTGCCCTAGGCCTCGTAGCGGGAACGCATGCAGGCGAAGACGCCGAAGAGCATCAGCCCGACGCCGATGCAGGCCAGGAGCACGGGGCCCAGCGGCTGGTCCAGCAGGGCCTTGAGGGCGCCGTCCATCCCGGTCGCGTCCTCGGGGTCCCGCTGGAGCGTGGCGACCACGAACAGCAGCCCCACCAGGGCGAGCACGATGCCCTTGGCGACGTACCCGATGGTGCCCGTCACGCGGATCGCGCGGGAGACCTCACGCCGGCTCGAGGAGCGCAGGTCCTTCATGAACCGCTGGGTCACCCCCGAGTACACGTGGTATCCGCCGATGCCGATGATGACCAGTCCGGCCACGACCAGCAGCACGGCACCGACCGGATGGGACATGAGCGCGGCCGAAGCCGAGCTGGTGGACTCCCCGGAGTCCTGTCGCCCGCCGAGCGCCGCGACGGTGAACATCACCCCGATCGCCACGTAGACGACGGCCTTGCCCGCGTCCTTGACCCCGTCGAGGGCGGAGCGGCGGTCCCAGATCGCCTCACTGAGGTACCACAGGCCCAGCAGGACACAGCCGGCGGCGCACAGCCAGACCAGGCCGACGCCCAGCGGGCTGGTGGTCAGCAGCTGGATCGCGCCGGACTGGTCCGCGTCCTGGGGTGCCGACCCGAAGGCCAGGCTCCAGGCGATCAGGCCGATGAGGATGTGCAGGATCCCGTTCGCGACATGGCCGACACGGGCGGCCTTCCGGAACCAGGGATGGCGGGTGACCTCCTCGGCGCGGTCCGAGGCCTCGTCGAGGGCCTGGGCGGCCCCGGTCGGCGCATGCTTCCGCATCGTCCGTCGCACGCGGTCGGCAGGGCGGGAGGCGGACGCGGACTCGGGGGTCATGGGTACAGGGTAGACCCGTGGCTTCCGGGGGACCACGGCGGCCGGCTCGACGGCGGCCCCCGGTCAGGGCCGCCCGTTGACGACCCCCCGGGGGCTGTCAGACTGGGGCCATGGTCATCCAGCACATCGCGTTCCGGCAGGACTGGCACCAGGCCCAGCGGACCGGGACCTATGACCGGTCCACCCGCGGCGCCTCGATCGAGGAGGTCGGTTTCCTGCATGCCAGCGACGGGCCGGAACAGGTCCGAGCGGTGCTCACGCGCTTCTACGCGGACGTGGGCGAACCCCTGGTGGTGCTGACACTGGACGAGGCGGCCCTGGCCGCGGCGGGGTTGAGCGTGGTCAGGGAGCCCGGTGACCCCGCCGACCCGGACTCCGAACGCTTCCCCCACGTCTACGGCGGACCGCTGCCGGTGGCCGCGGTGTCCCGCGTCGACCCGGTCGTCAGGTCGGAGCACGGCCTCGGCCCGGCCGCCGCGGACGGTTCCGGAGAGGCCGTCGCCGGTGCGGACGACGATGCGCTCCACCTGTCCCGTGCCATCGCCCTGGCCACCGCGAACGCGGCCACGGACGGGGGCCCGTTCGGGGCGCTGGTGGTGACCGCGGACGGTCGCGCCTTCGAGGGTGCCAACCGGGTCACGGCCACCAACGACCCCACGGCCCACGCCGAGGTCACGGCGATCCGCGCGGCCTGCAGCGGGCTGGACACCTTCGACCTCTCGGGGGCGGTGCTGTACGCCAGCTGCGAGCCGTGCCCGATGTGCCTGGGCGCGGCGCTCTGGGCGCGGGTGGACCGGGTGGTCTATGCCGCCGACCGTCACGATGCCGCCGCCGCGGGCTTCGACGACGCGGCCTTCTACGACTATCTCGAGTCCCCGGACAGGGACGGGCTGATGCCGCTGGTGCACCGGGCCGTCCCGGGCTCCACCGCGCCGTTCGAGGCATGGCAGGAGAACGCCGACCGTACCGAGTACTGAGGCACCCACCGGGGACGTGCCCGGGTGCCCGGAACGCATCAGGTGCTGGATTCGTCGCCCTCCCCGCGCGGGGAAAGCGACGGATCCAGCACCTGATGGTCATCGCGCGGGCCGGCCGCGCTGCCTGGGTGGGTCCGCTGGGTCAGCCGAAGTACTCGGGCAGCGTGGCGGCCCAGCGCTCGCGCAGTTCCTCGAGGGGCAGCACGAACTGGTCCTGCACCTCGAGTGCCCCGGAGGCGGCGTCCACCACGCCGATCCGCGCCACCGGGAAGCCGCGGGCCGTGGTCATGTCCTTGAACCGGACCTCCTCGGTCCGCGGCACGGCCACGATCGCGCGGGACTGCGACTCCGAGAACAGGGCGGTGAAGGCGTCCACGCCGTCGCGCTGCATGACCTCGTCCAGGGACACCCGGGCGCCGACGCCGAAGCGCAGCACCATCTCGGACAGCGCGGCGGCCAGCCCACCCTCGGAGAGGTCGTGGGCGGCGTCGATCATCCCGTCCCGGGAGGCGTTGATCAGCAGCTCGCCGAGCAGCTTCTCGGTGGCCAGGTCCACCTGCGGGGGCACGCCGCCGAGGTGATCGCGCAGCCGGGCGAACTCGGAGCCGTCCAGCTCGTCGCGCGTGACGCCCATCAGGTACACGGCCTGGCCGTCGGCGTCACGGTGGAATCCGGACGGGGTGCGGCGGGAGACGTCGTCGAACTGACCCAGGGTGGCCACCACCGGGGTGGGGTGGATGGGCGTGGAACCGGTCTGGTTGTACAGGGAGACGTTGCCGCCGGTGACGGGCACGCCCATCTGCTGACAGGCGTCCGCCAGGCCGCGGATGGCCTCGGCGAACTGCCACATCACCTCGGGGTCCTCGGGGGAGCCGAAGTTGAGGCAGTCCGAGACGGCCTTGGGCACCGCACCGGCCGTGGCCACGTTGCGGTAGGACTCCGCCAGGGCCAGCTGCGCACCGGCGTACGGGTCCAGGTAGGTGTACCGGGAGTTGCAGTCGGTGGAGACGGCAACGCCCATCCCGGTCTCCTCGTCCACCCGGACCACGCCGGCGTCGTCCGGGGCGGCCATGGCGGTGTTGCCCTGCACGAAGTGGTCGTACTGCCTCGTCACCCACGAGACGTCGGCCAGGTTCGGCGAGGACATCAGCTCCAGCACCGCGGCGCGCAGCTCGTCACCGGTGCCCGGCAGCGCGGGGACGCGACCGGCGTCGACGGCCGAGCGGAAGGTGTCCGCCACGAGCGCGTCCTGGTAGGACGGGCGGTGATAGGGCCGGTCGTAGACCGGGCCGTCGTGGGCCACGGTGCGGGGGTCGACGTCGACGATCACCTCGCCGTTCCAGGTGATGGTCAGGCGGTTGTCGTCGGTGACCTCGCCCAGCCAGGAGTACTCCACGTCCCACTTGGCCATGACGGCCTCGAACGCCTCGACGTTCCCGGGCGTCACCACGGCCATCATCCGTTCCTGGGACTCGGACATGAGGATCTCGCCCGGGGTCAGGGTGGGGTCGCGCAGCAGCACGGAGGTCAGCTCCACGTTCATGCCGCCCTCGCCGTTGGAGGCCAGCTCGGAGGTGGCGCAGGAGATGCCGGCGGCACCGAGGTCCTGGATGCCCTCCACGAGCGAGTCCTTGAACAGCTCGAGGCAGCACTCGATGAGTACCTTCTCCGCGAACGGGTCGCCCACCTGGACGGCGGGGCGCTTGGAGGGCTTGGCGTCGTCGAAGGACTCGGAGGCCAGTACGGAGGCGCCGCCGATGCCGTCGCCGCCGGTCCGGGCGCCGAACAGGACCACCTTGTTGCCCACGCCCGAGGCGTTGGCCAGGCGCAGGTCCTCATGGCGCAGCACCCCCACGGCCAGGGCGTTGACCAGCGGGTTGCCCTGGTAGATCGGGTCGAACACCATCTCGCCGCCGATGTTCGGCAGGCCCAGGGAGTTGCCGTAGCTGCCGATCCCGGCCACGGCCCCGTGCATGACGCGAGCGGTGTCCGGGTGGTCGATCGCGCCGAAGCGCAGCGGGTCCATCACGGCCACCGGGCGCGCGCCCATGGAGATGATGTCCCGGACGATGCCGCCGATGCCGGTGGCGGCTCCCTGGAAGGGCTCCACGTAGGAGGGGGAGTTGTGGGACTCGATCTTGAAGGTCACGGCCCAGCCGTCCCCGAGGTCGGTCACGCCGGCGTTCTCGCCGATCCCGACCATCAGGTCCTTCTTCATCTCCTCGGTGACCTTCTCGCCGAACTGGCGCAGGTGGACCTTGGAGGACTTGTAGGAGCAGTGCTCGGACCACATCACCGAGTACATGGCCAGCTCGGCCGCGGTGGGGCGGCGGTCGAGGATCCTCACGATCTCCTCGAACTCGTTCTGCTTCAGCCCCAGCTCGGCCCAGGGCAGCTCGGTGTCCGGGGTCTGCGCGGCGTGCTCGACGGTGTCGATGTTGAACGTCGCGGTGGCCTGTCGGCTCGTCTGGTCAGTCACTTCGTCTCTCCTGCGATCGAGGCCAGCACCGAGGTGAAGACCCCCAGTCCGTCCGTGCCCATGCGCATGCCGTGGTCCGAGTCGGGGCCGAACCCGGCCTCCACCGCGTGCTCGGGGTGCGGCATGAGTCCCACCACGTTGCCGGCGGCGTTGGAGATGCCGGCGATGTCCCGGCGCGAGCCGTTCGGGTTCCAGCCGACGTAGCGGAACACCACGCGACCCTCCCCCTCGAGCTCGTCGAGGGTGTGTTCGTCGGCCACGTACTGGCCGTCCTGGTTCTTCAGCGGCACGGTGATCTCCTCACCGGTGCCGAAGTCCCGGGTCCAGGCGGTGGCGTTGTTCTCCACGCGCAGCGCCTGGTCGCGGCAGATGAACTTCAGGTGGTCGTTCTTGATCATCGACCCGGGCAGCAGGTGCGCCTCGGTGAGGATCTGGAAGCCGTTGCAGATGCCCAGCACGGGCAGTCCGCTCCCGGACCCGTCCCGTCCGCCGGCGGCGGCGATGATCGCGTCCATCAGCGGGGCGAAGCGGGAGATCGCCCCGGCGCGCAGGTAGTCGCCGTAGGAGAAACCGCCGGGGATGATGACCGCGTCGAGCGAGGACAGGGCCGCGCCGCCGTCGGTCTCGGCGTGCCACAGGGCGACCGGCTCGCCGCCGGCCAGGCGCACCGCGCGGGCCGCGTCCCGGTCGTCGAGCGTTCCGGGGAAGGTCACGACGCCGACGCGCGCCCCGGTGAGGACGGGTCCGGCCGTGGAGAAGTCTCCGATGAGGGGCAGGTCCGTGCTCATCAGGCCGTCGGCCCCTCGGCCGGGTGGCCCGCGGCGTCGGGCAGGACCTCGACGTTCACGACGTCCTCGATCACCGGGTTGGACAGCAACTGCTCGGCGGCCTCGCGGGCGTGGGCCAGGACCTCGTCGGTGACCTCGCCGTCCACGGTGAGCTCGAAGCGCTTGCCCTGGCGGACCGCGGCGAAGCCGGTGAATCCCAGTCGGGGGAGGGCGCCTGCGATGGCCTTGCCCTGCGGGTCAAGGATCTCGGGCTTGGGCATGACGTCGACGACGATCGTGGGCATGGGGGAGTTCTCCAAGGGTTCAGCGGGAGGGCTTGCCCCATTCTAGTCCGGCCCGCCGCGGGCCGCCCCCGCGGGAACGAAGGGTGACGTGACCCGGCCGCGCCGCCACCGTCCCCCGCCGGGGTCCCGCTGTTCCGGCCGGCCGGGGCCCCGGCCTACGCTGGGCCCATGGGGCAGAGCAGGGACCGCGGACGAGACCGCGCAGAAGCACGGATGACCGGGGCCGACGGGGTATCGGTGCTGCCGGCCGCCATGGCCGCCGCACTGGTGGCCGCGGGGATCGCGATCACCTGGTCGGTGCGCAGGTCCCGGGCGACGGTGCGGCAGCTGGCCACGAAGGCCGCGGAGCAGCCGGGCGCCGCGGCGGGGACGGGACGCCGGGCCGCCGGTTCCGGCACCACCGGCCCCTCGGGGCAGGTGGCGGTCCGGGCCACCGTGGATGACGATGGCCGCTGACACCCAGGAGCTGGCAGCGCGCCGCTGCCCCTGCGGCACCGGAGAGCTCTACGGGTCCTGCTGCGGCCGCTTCCACGCACGGTTCGCCGCGCACGGCATCCTGTCGGCGCCCACGGCGGAGGCCCTGATGCGCTCGCGCTACTCGGCGTTCGCGCTGGCCTCCGAGGGCGAGTTCCCCGAGGCCGAGCGGTACCTGCTGGCGAGCTGGGCGCCGGAGACCCGGCCGGCGTCGCTGGCGCTCGACGCCCCCGGGGCGGGACCGGACGAGGACCTGGACTGGCTTCGCCTCGACGTCGAGGAGACCTCCGGCGGCGGGCCGTTCGACCATGCGGGCACGGTGCGTTTCACGGCGCACTTCCGGACCCCCGCGGGCCGGCGGACCCAGCAGGAGACGTCCCGGTTCGTGCGCCGCGAGGGCACCTGGCTCTACTACGACGGCGACGTCAGCTGAGTCTCCCGGCCCCTGCGCGGTGGCCGGGAGCGCGTCGCTCAGCCGTAGATGCCGATGACCCCGAAGGCCACGCCCGAGGCCAGCATGGCCAGTGAGACGATGCAGGCCCGCCAGAGGACCTTCTTGTGGTGGTCGCCCAGGTCCACCTTGGCCATGGAGACCAGCAGCAGGATCGCGGGGACCAGGGGGGACTGCATGTGCACGGGCTGCCCGGTGACGGAGGCCCGGGCCATGTCCACGGCGGGGATCCCGTAGTGCGCACCGGTCTCGGCCAGTACCGGCAGGATGCCGAAGTAGAAGGCGTCGTTGCTCATGAAGAACGTGGCGGGGATGGAGATCAGCCCGGTGAGCACCGCGAGGATCGGTCCCATCGAGTCCGGGATGACGTCCACGAGCCACTGGGACATGGCCTCCACCATGCCGGTGCCGGAGAGCACGCCGGTGAGCACGGCGGCGGCGAACACCATGGACACCACGGCCACGATCGAGGAGGAGTGGTTGCCCAGCACCTCGGCCTGCTTCCTGACGTTCGGGAAGTTCACCAGCAGGGCGACGGCGGTGCCGATCATGAACAGGTAGGCCAGGGGCACGATGTCCGCCACCAGCAGCACCATGATGGCCACGGTCAGCACGAGGTTGAACACGAACAGCCGCGGTCGCAGGGTCTCGCGCTCCGGGTCCAGAGCGGTCCCGGACATTTCCGGGGCGGTCTCGGTCACGGTGCGTTCCAGGAGCCCGACGCCGGACGGCGCGCGGGAGGTGCCCGGCGTCCCGGCGGGTGCCCCCGCCGGGACGAGCTGGCCGCCGGGTCCACCGGTCGAGGTCCCGGCGGGGACACCGGGGCCGGACCAGCGCTCGGGGTCGTCACGGCGCAGGCGGCGCCGCTCGGACAGGCCCAGCAGCCAGGAGAAGGCGAAGACCACGGCCAGGCCCACCAGCAGCGAGGGGATCATGGGGACGAAGATCTCGGCTGCGTCCACGTTCAGGGCCGCCGCCGCGCGCACGGTGGGTCCGCCCCAGGGAACGATGTTCAGGGTGCCGTTGGTCAGCCCGGCCACGCAGGTCAGCACCACCGGGCTCAGGCCCAGCCGGTGGTAGACGGGCAGCAGGGCGGCGGTGACGACGATGAACGTGGTGGAACCGTCCCCGTCCAGGGAGATGACGGCCGTCAGCAGGGCGGTGCCCATGACCACCTTGGCGGGGTCGTGGCCCACCACGCGCACGATCCAGTTCACCAACCGGTCGAACAGGCCGACGTCGATCATGATGCCGAAGTAGGCGATGGCGAACATCAGCAGGGCGGCCGTGGGGGCCATCTGGCCGATGGCTTCGAGGATCATGTCCCCCAGTCCGAGGCCGGCACCGGTGAACAGGCCGAAGATGGTGGGGACGAGGATCAGCGCCAGCAGGGGCGTCATCCGCTTCGTCATGATGAGGACCATGAACGTGGCCACCATCGCGAAGCCCAGCAGGACGAGCATGGGAACTCCTGGTTCGGGGAGGGCCGGCGGACGCCGGCGGGTGTGACGGGCGACACGGGGCCGCGATTCGCAGTCACCCTACGGTGACGCAGCCCACGGAACGCCCTTCTGCTCGCTAACGGGGAATCAACCCATTCCACGCATTGCGCTCATTGTGCTCACGCGCCGTGGATGCCGGGGGCGGTGGGCAGGGGCCGGTCGCGGCGCTGCCGCCGGGTCCTACAGTGGGGGCGTGAGCACCACGCGCGAGTCCCGCCGTCCCCGCGGATCCTTCTCCGGGCGGATGACGGCGCTCCTGTTCGCCGCCGTGGCCGGCACGCTGGTCATCTGCCTGCTGGCCATCGGCTGGCTCACGACCCGGCGCATCCACGACCAGGCGCAGCAGGAGGCCCTGGGGATCGCCCGCACGGTGGCCTCCATCCCGGAGGTGCGCGAGCTCGTGGCCGAGCAGGCGGACGAGGACGCCCTGGACACCCGCGCGCTCGCCGCCGGCCCGCTGCAGTCCTCCCTCGAGGAGATCCGCCAGCGCACCGGGGCCCTGTTCGTGATCGCCACCGAGGACCGGGGGCTGCGCCTGGCCCATCCCAACCCGGACCTGATCGGCCAGCGGGTCAGCACGGACCCGGTGGCGCTGTCCGGGGTCGAGGACACGTCCACCGAGCGCGGCACCCTCGGCGAGTCCCTGCGCGCCAAGGTCCCCGTCTGGTCCCCGGACGGCTCTCGCGTGACGGGAGAGATCAGCGTCGGGGTATCCGTGGCCGCCGTGGCGGGTGACGTCCGCCAGGCCGCCGCGTCCGTGGCCGTCGTGGGGCTGGGCGGCCTGGTGCTGGCCGCGGTGTCCTCCGTCTCCCTGCAGCGTCGCCTGCGCCGGCTCACCCTCGGGCTGGAGCCCGAGGAGATCGCCGCCTCGGCACGGGACCAGGCAGCCGTCCTCTACGGGGTGCAGGACGGGGTGATCGGCGTCAGTCCCGAGGGCGTCATCACCGTCCGCAACAAGGCCGCGCGGCTCCTCCTGGGCCTGCCGCACCGCACCGACCGGGACGACGTGGTGGGCCGGCGCTACGACGAGGCCGGACTGCCGCCGACGCTGACGGGAGCCGTCGCCACCGCCCTGGACCCCGCCACCCCGTCCACCGGGTTGCGCCTGTCGGTGGGTGAGTCCTCCATGATCGCCTCCGTGGTCCCGGTGCGGCGAGGCGACGTCGACCTGGGGGCGGTGGTGATGCTGCGGGACACGACGGCCGTGGAGGCCCTCGGCAGCCGGCTCGACGCCGTCGAGACCATGGCCTCCGCCCTGCGGGCGCAACGGCATGAGTTCGCCAACCGTCTGCACGCCCTCTCCGGCCTGCTGTCCGCGGGCCATCTCGAGGAGGCACGGGAGTTCCTGCAGCAGGTCATCGACTCCGGACCGGTCCGTGACCCCGTGCCCGGGATCGAGGCGGTGCAGGACACCTTCCTGCGGGCCTTCCTCGGGGCCAAGGGCGTGCAAGCCCACGAACTCGGGGTGGAGATCCGGGTCGGGGATGAGACCTCGTTCTGGCAGACCGTGGTCGATCCGCAGGACGCCACGGCGGTGCTCGGCAACCTCCTGGACAATGCCGTCCGCGCCGCGCTGGAACGCCAGGCCCCGGGTGGGGACCCGCCCACCGGGCAAGCTGTGGAGGCCCCCGGGCGTCCCTGGGTCGAGGTCGACCTGCTGGGTGACGGCGACACCCTGCACCTGGCCGTCGCGGACTCCGGCGGCGGGGTGCCCGCGGGGCTGGACATCTTCGCCGCCGGGACCACCACCCGGGAGGCCGGGGAGCACGAGGCCCACGGCCACGGGATGGGACTGTCCCTGGCGCGCAGGCTGGCACGCCAGCGCGGAGGGGATGTGTGGTTGGCTGAACCCGGCACCACGGACGGCGCCGGGGCCCTGTTCTGCGCCCGGCTCCCGGGGGTGCTGGCGGTCTCCGAACCGTCACCGGGACGGGCGACGCCGAAGGAGGCTCAGCGATGACGGGACTGCAGGACCGCGGAGGCGATTTCCGGGTGCTGGTGGTGGACGACGACTTCCGGGTCGCCTCCCTGCACGCCGGCTATGTGGACGCGGTGCCCGGCTTCACGGCCCTGCCGCCGGTGAACGACGCCCGGATGGTGGTCCGGACGGTCGCGGACACCACGCCTGACCTGGTGCTGCTGGACCTATACCTGCCCCACGTCTCCGGGCTGGACCTGCTCACGGCGCTGGACGTGGACGCCTTCGTCCTCAGCGCCTCCGGCGAGGGGGAATCCGTCCGGACGGCCCTGCGCCGCGGCGCGCTCGCCTACCTGGTCAAGCCGTTCGAGGAGAAGGCGCTCGCGGACCGGCTGCGGGCCTACGCCCGGTACCGGCGGTTGCTGGCGGCCGGGACCCACGACCAGGTGGCGATCGACCGGGCACGCCGCGTCCTGCTGGCCGAGGCCGAACAGGCCCCGCCGTCGGCGGCCGCCACCACGGAGCAGTCGGTGCTGGAGACCGTCAACGGTGCCGTCGAGGACCTGACCGTGATGGAGGTGGCGGAGGCCGTCGGGATCTCCCGTGCCACGGCCCAGCGGTACCTCTCCCACCTGGCGCAGACGGGCCAGGTCAACCTGGGGCTGCGCTACGGTGCCCGGGGCCGGCCGGAGCACCGCTACGGCCCCCTGGACCCGATCGCCCGGGGCTGAACGGGCCTCACGGGCGATCACCCGGGGCCCGGACGTCCTCCAGGGCGGTCAAGGCCTCCAGGAGCCGGCGGCGGAGGACGGTGGACTCCTCCGCGAATCCGCGCTGGTGCCGCACGTATTCCGCGCGGCCTGCCGGCGTCTCGATCCGGATCGGCTCCAGGCCCCAGTCGGCCAGGTCGTAGGGGGAGGCACGCATGTCCATGGTCCGGATCCGCCAGGCCAGCTCGAAGCAGTCGGCCACGAGGTCCGAACTGAGCACCGGCAGCAGCTTGTAGCTCCACTTGTAGAGGTCCATGTTCGCGTGCAGGCAGCCGGGCTGCTCCAGGTCGACCTGGGTGGCCCGGGTGGGCTGCAGCTCGTTCAACGGCGCGGCCTCGGGGGCGTAGAAGCGGAAGGCGTCGAAGTGCGTGCAGGAGATCCGGTTCCGCTCGACCACCTCGTTGGTCCCCTCGGCGCCCAGCCGCAGGGGGACCGTGGAGTGCCGCACTCCGTGGACCTCCGACCGATAGGCCATGGCCCACTCGTGCAGGCCGAAGCACGCGAGCCGGGCCGGCCGCCGCACGGTGGCCCCCAGGATCCGGTGGGCGAACTCGACCATCGACCCGCGCCGGTCGAGGAATGCCCCCACGTCGACCGTCCAGCCACCCGACGGCAGTCCGGGGCGTGGATCGATCCACCGGTAGAAGCGCCAGCCGCCTGAGGCGCCCGCGGGGGCCGCGCCGGGGGCCGCATCGGGGGCCTCCCCGCGATCGGGGTGCGGCGGAGGGCCCGGGGCGGGGCCGGCATCGGGCCGTGCGGCCTCTCCCGGGGTCCCGGCCCCGGGGCCTGCGGCCAGCACGACGCCGGCCCCCGGGTGCCAGCGTTCGAGGGCACCCGGGGTGAGCGAGTAGTAGGAGAAGAGGAAGTCGTGCACCGGGTGCCGGACCCCCGCCGAGTGCAGGTCCCTCAGGGGTGCGGTGTAGGCGCTGATGCGCTGCCGGTGGGACTCCGCGCGGCTCCGCCACTGCTGCGGGGGCAGCACGGACAGGCCATCGAGGCGGGGAGGGGGCACCCTTCCAGAGTAGTCGCTGGAGGGGTGCGCCCGGGGGGCCGGACGGAACGAGAGGGAAGCCCGGACAGGACGGAAGGCGGGCCCGACAAGCGGCCATGACGCATCGTCCCCTGTAAAAGATGTGTTTCAAGCCTTCCGCCGGGCCCACGGACTCAGGTAATCTTCAGTCATCCCCATCCTGTGGTCGGCATCACTTCCACCGTCTCCATGTGCGCCCCGGGGCCCCGTGCCCGTCTCGCGGAGCAGGCGCATTCCCCGGCGACAGGACCAGCCGGGCATGATCGTGCCCGGTTCGCACCTTGGTGAGGAAGGCCAAGCCACATGTCAGAGAAATCCAGAGGCCGGCGCCGCTCGCTCACGGCCTTCGCGGCCGGACTGCCCCTCGTGGCCGGTTCGTTCCTGCTCCCCGGCGCCCAGGCCGCGCCCGATGCCGGCGGCCTCGACGCCGGTTCGGTGGACTCCGTGCTGCAGTCGGCGGTGCAGGAGTACAAGGACGGCAAGTACTTCGTCGTCCTCAAGGACGACCCCGCCCTGACCTACACGGGCGGTGAGGACGACCTCGCGCCGACGGCCGCCCCGAAGGGTGTCTTCAACCCGAACTCGGCCCACGTGCGCAAGTACGAGCAGTTCCTGGAGGGCAAGCAGGAGAAGGTCGCGGCGGCGGAGGACGTCGAGGTGGACCAGTCCTTCTCCGTGGCGCTGAACGCCTTCACGGCGGACCTCACCGCCGAGCAGGCCCTGGAGATCTCGCGTCACCCGGACGTGCTCGGCGTGGCCGAGAACACGCAGGCGGCCCCGGACTACTCCTCCGTGGAGTTCCTCGACCTGCCGGGCCGGAAGGGCACCTGGAAGGACACCTACAGGGGCGTCAAGAACGCGGGCAAGGGCGTGGTGGTCGGCGTGATCGACACCGGTTACTTCCCGGACCAGGACATGCTGGCGGGCGATCCGGTCAAGGCGCTGCCGGGCCGGAAGAAGCCGAGGGTGGGGGAGCCGTACCTGACCGCCGACGGCGGGATCGCCATGCTCAAGTCCGACGGCACCACCTTCCGGGGTGAGTGCGAGCCCGGTCAGGACTTCACCGGACAGGAGTGCAACTCCAAGGTGCTCTCGGCGCGGTACTACTCGGAGGACTTCGAGCGCTTCGTCCCCGTCGACAAGCGCGACCCCAACGAGCGGCTGTCCCCGATCGACATCAGCTCCCACGGCACCCACACCGCCACCACCGCGGCGGGCAACGACGGCGTGGACCAGGTCATGAACGGCGGCGACTACGGTGAGGGCTCCGGCGTGGCGCCCGAGGCCAAGGTGTCCGTCTACAAGATCTGCTGGGAGGACACCGACCCGGACACCGGTGGCTGCTACTCCTCCGCCTCCGTGCAGGCGATCGAGCAGGCCATCGTGGACAACGTGGACGTGCTGAACTACTCCATCTCCGGCAACAACACCTCGGTGGTGGACCCCGTGTCCCTGGCCTTCAAATCCGCGGCGGCGGCGGGCATCTTCGTCTCCGCCTCCGCCGGTAACTCCGGACCCGCCGCCAACACGGTCAACCACTCCGCCCCGTGGCTGACCTCGGTGGCCGCCCAGACGTTCTCCAACGAACTGACGGGCACCGTGGAGTTCGAGGACGGCACCAAGGTCCGCGGTGTCTCGTCCATGGTCGAGGGGGCCGGTCCGGCCGACGTCGTGCTCTCGAGCGAGATCGCCAAGGCCGGTGCCGCGGCCGAGGACGCGCGGCTCTGCGCCGTGGGCGCCCTGGACCCCGAGGCGGCCGCCGGCAAGATCGTGCTGTGCGACCGTGGCGTGACGGCTCGCGTGGACAAGTCCAAGGCCGTGGCCGAGGCCGGTGGCGTGGGCATGATCCTCGTCAACGTCGGCGGGGGCTCCGAGGATGCCGACCTGCACTCCGTCCCCACGGTGCACACCTCCGATGAGTCCGTCCGCCAGCTCGTGGCCACGACGGACCTCAAGGCCACCCTCGTCCCCGGTGACACCACCGGGCTGGAGGCCCAGCCGGTCCCGCAGATCGCCGGGTTCTCCTCGCGCGGTCCGTCCAACGCGGTCAACTCCGACCTGCTGAAGCCGGACATCGCCGCACCGGGCGTCAACGTCATCGCCGGTGTCTCCCCGCTGGACCCGAACTACAACGGCAACGAGTACGGCCTGATGTCCGGGACCTCCATGGCGGCCCCGAACCTGGCCGGCATGGCCGCGCTGATGTACGGGAAGCACCCGAGGTGGTCACCGATGGCCGTCAAGTCGGCCATGATGACCTCCACCCAGGACGTGTACAACGCTGACGGTTCCGCCAACCTGGACAACTTCGCCACCGGTGCCGGCTCCGCGGACCCCCAGGCGATGGCCGCCCCGGGCCTGGTCTACGACTCGAACGACCGGCACTGGAACAGGTTCCTGAACGGCAAGATCGCCGCCCGGGACGTCAACGTCCCGTCCTACGCCGTCTCCGACGTGGCCGGCTCGGCCACCGTGACCCGGACCCTGACGGCCACGGAGAACGGCCGTTGGTCCTTCTCCGCGGACGTCCCCGGGTTCACGGTGACCGCCTCCCCGGCGACGCTGAACCTCAAGAAGGGCAGGTCGGCCACGGTGAAGGTCACCTTCACCCGGGACGGTGCACCGGCGAACACCTGGCAGCACGGTTCCCTGACGTGGTCCGGCGGCAAGAGGCGCTCCCCGGACGTCACCTCCCCGGTGACGCTGCGGGCCGTGGACGTGGCCGCCGATCGGGCGATCGAGGGCACCGGGGCCGAGGGATCGGCTGAGGTCACGCTGACCGGTGGCATCACCGCCACCGTGGAGCCGACCGTCCTGGGCCTGGGCAAGTCCGCCGACGAGGTCTTCGCCAAGGTGCCGGGTCCGCTGAAGGGCGCCACCGACGCCTCGAACCAGCTGTCCGCGACCACGGTCGAACCGGGCACCACCACCGTCAGCTGGCACCTGCAGTCCGGTGACGAGGCCGCCGACTGGGACATGTTCGTGATCACCCCGGACAACCGGACCCTGCAGGTCGCCACCGCCTCCGCCTCTGAGCAGCTGACGCTGAGCGACCCGGCCCCGGGCACCTACTACGTGGTCTCGAACCTGTACTCGTCCCCGGACGTGGCAGCCACCCCCGCCACGCTGAGCACGGTGAAGACCCAGGGTGATGCCGGCAACCTGAGCCTCTCCGAGGACCAGGTGGCCCTGACCCAGGGTGAGGACACCACGGTGACCGCCTCCTGGGACGGGCTGACGGAAGGGACCTGGCACGGGCTCATCTCCTGGGTCCCGGGGACCGCCACCGCCGTCTCGGTGACCGTGGGCCCGGAGGGCAAGGCCGCGGTGACGGACTCGGCCGGCACCGTGCTGACCCCGGAGGACGTCGAGCAGGCACCGCTGACCGACCTCGTGAAGGAGCGGTGACCCGCCCCTGAACCGGTGAAGACGGCAGGGCCTCGGACCGATCGGTCCGGGGCCCTGCCGTGTCAGTCGTGCTCAGCGGCCGGTGCCGCCGTAGACCGTGGCCTCTTCGTCCGCGTCGAGGTTGAAGGCCTGGTGGACGGCCCGCACGGCCGTGTCCAGCATGTCCTCGCGGGTGATGATCGAGATGCGGATCTCCGAGGTGGAGATCATGTCGATGTTCACCCCGGCCTGGTGCAGGGCCTCGAAGAACCGGGCGGAGACGCCGGGATTCGAGCGCATGCCGCCGCCCACGAGGGAGAGCTTGCCGATGTGCGGGTTCAGCAGGATGTCCTCGAAGCCGATCTCGTCCTGGGCCGCGCGCAGGGCCTCGGTGGCCTGCTTGCCCTCGGTGATCGGCAGGGTGAAGGAGATGTCCGAACGTCCGGTCTCCACCCGCGGGACGTTCTGGACGATCATGTCGATGTTCACGTTGGCGGAGGCGATCACGTTGAAGACCTCCGCGGCCTTGCCCGGGACGTCCGGGACGCCGTAGACGGTGATCTTGCCCTCGGACCGGTCGTGGGCGACGCCGGAGACGATCGGCTGTTCCATGGGTTCGCCTTCCTCGATGGTGATGATGTCTTCAGGGTTGGGACGCACCCAGGTGCCCTCGTTGTGACTGAACGACGAGCGCACGTGCAGCGGCACGCCGAATCGGCGGGCGTACTCCACGCAGCGCAGGTGCAGGATCTTGGATCCGGAGGCTGCCATCTCCAGCATGTCCTCGGAACTGATCTCGTCGATCTTCCGCGCGGACGGGACCACGCGCGGGTCGGCGGTGTAGACGCCGTCGACGTCCGTGTAGATCTCGCAGACGTCGGCGCCCAGGGCTGCGGCGAGGGCCACGGCCGTGGTGTCCGAGCCGCCGCGGCCCATGGTGGTGATGTCCCGGGACTCCCGGCTCATCCCCTGGAATCCGGCCACGATGGCGATGTTGCCCTCGTCCACGGCGTCCTTCACGCGGTTCGGGGAGACGTCGATGATGCGTGCCTGGCCGTGCAGGGAATCGGTGAACATCCCCGCCTGGGACCCGGTGAAGGAGCGTGCGGTGGACCCGAGCGAGTGGATGCCCATGGCCAGCAGGGACATCGAGATGCGCTCTCCCGCGGAGAGCAGGATGTCCATCTCGCGGGCCGGCGGGTCGATGTTGATCTTCTCGGACAGGTCCAGCAGCTCGTCCGTGGTGTCGCCCATGGCCGAGACCACGACGACGACCTGGTGGCCGGCCTGCTGGGTCTCGACCACGCGTCTGGCCACGCGCAGGATTCCATCGGCGTCGGCAACGGAGGATCCTCCGTACTTCTGGACGATCAGGCTCATGCGGTTCCTTGGGTAGGGGTCGGGCCCGCGGGGCGCGGGCTGTCGGTCGGCTGCGCCCTAGTCTACGGGGGGTCATGGACCCGGTTCCGACCATGAACGAGGCGGTAGAGCACCACGCGGCCGAGGGGCCCGCCCGACCACGTGCCGCACCAGCACCGGTCACGTGCCGGCCCGCGCCGGCCGCGTGGCGGACCCGCATCGACCACGTGCCGGACCCGTGCCGACCGCGTACCGGCCCGCGTAGTGCACGCCGGAGTGCGGTCCCGGCCCTGTCCTTGCCGCCCGACCCCCCGTACCGCACGATGGTGCCATGACGACTCCCGGTGGCACCGACGAGTCCGGACCGCCGGCGGCGACGGGGCTGCCGCCGGACGCGCCGCCGTCGGGCATCACCGCCACCGGCGTGACGCGCCGGTTCAAGTCGGTCCGGGCACTGCGGGGGGTGGACCTGATGGCCCCGCCCGGGACGATCACGGCCCTGGTGGGGCCCAACGGATCGGGCAAGACCACGCTGATGCTGGTGCTGGCCTCCCTGCTGCGGCCCGACGCCGGTTCCGTCCGGATCGCGGGAGCGGACCCCGCCCAGGACCCGGCCGGGGTCCGCCGCCGCACGGGCTGGATGCCGGACACCCTGGGGGTGTGGGACGCGCTGACCGCCCGGGAGATCCTCGAGATGATGGGTCGGCTCTACGGGCTCGACCGGGACGTCGTGCGCTCCCGGTCGGGGCAGCTGCTGGAGTGGCAGGAGCTGAGCACCCTCGCCGACGAGCCGGCGCGGGTGCTCTCCAGGGGCCAGCAGCAGCGACTGTCCCTGGCGCGGGCCGTCATCCACGAGCCCCAGGTCCTGCTGCTGGACGAACCGGCCTCCGGGCTGGACCCGGGATCCCGGGTCCGGTTGCGGGACGACCTGCGGCAGATGGCGGCGGCCGGCAAGACGATCCTCGTCTCCTCCCACGTGCTCTCCGAACTGGACGAGATGGCGGACGTGGCCGTGTTCATACAGGACGGCCGCACCGTCCGGGTCGAGGACCTGAGCGGTGACGGTGCCACCGGGGGCCGGTACCTCATCACCGCCCTGGACGTCTGTCACCTGCTGCCCGTGCTGGAACGCTACTCGGTGGCGTACCGGCGGCAACCGGGCAGGCGCGAGGACTCGGTCAGCGTGGAGGTGAGCTCGGCCGAGGAGGCCGCGGACCTGCTGTCCACCCTGGTCGGGGAGGGCGTCCGCGTCGTCGCGTTCACGCCGGAGGCCTCCCGGCTGGAGACGGCGTACCTGGAACTGGACCGGATGCGCTCCGTCGCACCGCCCGCGCCCGGCGCCGGCGTGGACGACGACGTGCGGCCGGGAGCGCCCGGGACGGACGCCGTCGGGACGGACAGCGGTGCGAGCGGCGGTGCGAACCGCGCGTCGTGGCGCGCCGGCAGGGGGGAGGACCGGTGATGTCCCGGGTCGACGGGCTCGTGCAGGACGGCAGCGCCAGACTGGGCTGGGGACCGGCGCTGGCCACGGTGGTGCGGATGGACGTGCAGCAGCGGCTGCGCTCGCACACCTGGTTCATCATGCTGGCGGTCTGGTTCGTGGTCATCGGCCTGGTGACCTGGGGCGCGTTCGCCAGCTTCAACGTGCTCTCCGCCGAGGAACCGGTCGGGCCGGGCGCGGGCCGCTTCGTGTTCGAGGCCGTCGTCGGCTTCGTGCTGTTCTTCGGCCTGCTCGTGGCCCCGGCGGTGTCCGCCAGCACGATCAGCGGAGGCCGGTCCGGGGGGACGCTCGCGGTGATGCAGGTGACCCTGCTGACGCCGGGCCAGTTGCTGCTGGGCAAGTGGCTGGCGTCCTGGATCGCCGCGCTGGCCTTCCTGGCCACGGCGCTGCCGTACATCGTGGTGGCCATGTCCATGGGCGGCCTGGACGTCTCCGGCCTGGTGGTCTTCGTGGCGATGGTGGCGGTCGAGCTGGGCGTCGTCTGCGCGGTCGGCACCGCGGCGTCCGCGGTGGCGGACCGTACCCTGTTCGCGGTGGTGGTCACCTACCTGCTGGTGGCCCTGTTCACCTTCGGCACGCTGGTGTCCTTCGCGCTCACCATGCCCCTGACCCAGACGACGATCCCGGCGAACAACCCCCGGTGGGCCGTGGCCGAGGGCGAGGTCGCCCCGGAGGGGCCCGAGACCTGCTTCGGGCCGCTGGTCCCGCAGACCGCCTACGACACCCGGACGACGTACTGGGTGCTCGCCGCCAACCCGTTCGTGGTGGTCTCCGACGCCGTGCCGACGCCGGCCCGGGTCCCCTACGATGCCGACGACCCGGACACCTGGGCGCCGGACGGGGTGATGACCACCATCTCGTTCGGGGTGCGGTACCTGCAGCGGCCACCCGAGATGAACGTGCTGTGCGCGCACGGTGAGCCGGCGGAACCGGGGGACGAGGAGGCCTGGCGCGGCACGCCCGTCTGGCCCCTGGGCCTGGGCCTGCAGTGCGTGGTGGCCGGCGGGCTGCTCGCGTGGGGCCGCTTCCGCCTGAGCACCCCCGCGGCCCGTCTGCCGCGGGGCCACCGGGTGGCCTGACCGAGGGCCGGCACAGGTCCCTAGCGCGTGCCGATCTGTCCCTCGCCGAGCACGGCCCGGAGGAACTTCCGGGTGCGCTCGTGGGCGGGGGCGGTGAACATCGTGTCCGGGTCGGCGTCCTCCACGATCGATCCGCCGTCGAACATCAGCACGCGGTCGGAGACGTCCCGGGCGAACTGCATCTCGTGGGTGACGATCAGCATGGTGATGTCCGTGTCCTCCGCGATGCGCCGCAGGATGCCCAGGACCTCTCCCACGATCTCCGGGTCCAGCGCCGAGGTCACCTCGTCCAGCAGCAGGATCTCCGGATCCATGGCCAGGGCGCGGGCGATGGCCACGCGCTGCTGCTGGCCGCCGGACAGGGAGGAGGGGTGGGCGTCGGCCTTGTCATCCAGGCCCACCTGGTGCAGCAGGTCCCTCGCCCTGCGCGTGGCCTCGGCCCTGGACTGGCCGAGCACGTGGATGGGGGACTCGGTGATGTTCTGGATCACGGTCATGTTCGGGAACAGGTTGAACTGCTGGAAGACCATCCCGATCCGGGTACGGGTCCTCTTGATCTCGCGGTTCGACAACCGCACGCGCCTGCCGTCCACGATCCGGTGGGTCAGCGGGTCCCCGTCGATGAGGATCATCCCGTCCGTGGCCTCCTCCAGGGTCATGACCAGCCGCAGGATGGTGGTCTTGCCCGAACCGGACGGGCCGATCAGGGTCACGCGCTCACCCCGGTTGACGTGGAAGTCGAGGTCCTTGAGCACCACGTTGTCCCCGAAGCGCTTCTCCACGTCCCGGAACTCGATGATCGGGGTGTCAGCGGTGTCAGCGGTGTCAGTGGGCGTAGGCAAGGCGCTTCTCCATTCGGCGGATGAGGACGGAGGTCGGGTAGCTGGCCAGCAGGAAGATGATGCCGGCCAGGGTGATGGCCTCCACGTAGCGGAAGTTGTTGCCGCCGAAGATCTGGGCCGCGTTGACCATCTCGACCACCCCGATCACCAGGAGGAACGGCGTGTCCTTGAACATGGAGATCGCGTAGTTGCCCAGTGCCGGCACCGTGGCCCGCAGGGCCTGTGGGATGACGACGGCGGCCCAGGTGCGGCGCGTGGACATGGACAGGGCCGTGGTGGCCTCCCACTGGCCCTTCGGCACCGCGTCGATCCCCGCGCGGTACACCTCGGACATGTAGGTGGAGTAGTGGATCCCGAACACCACGATGCCGATGGTCATGGCATCGAACATCAGGAACGCGTAGTAGGCGAACAACAGCTGCACGACGATCGGGGTCATGCGGATGAAGGCCACGACCCACTTGACGATCCCGGAGACCGGTTGCGGGGCCAGGCGGATCAGCATGGCCCACACCAGTCCCAGCACCGCGGCGATCGCCGTGCCCACGACCGTCACCAGCAGGGTGACCGTGAGGAAGCCCTCGAGCACGGGTGGGAGGGCGCGGAAGAACATCTCCCAGTCCCAGATCTCTGCCTGCTCCTGCATCAGGTCCCCCTCCCCGCGGTGGCCAGGCTGTCCTTGCCGGTCGGCGTCGGAGAGAGGATCTCACGCAGGGATGGACCCCGGCCGAGCCGGTGCTTGGCGCGGGCCTCGAGGGCGTTCATGACGAGCGTGAGCGCGAGAGCCAGCACGAAGTACCCCACGAGCCCGACGACGGCGTACGCCCAGGTCGTGTCCGTGACCCGGCGCAACTGGTCCAGGTGGAAGGTGAAGTCCTGCAGCAGGATCACGCTGACGATCGCGGTGCCCTTGAGCAGGTGGACCATCAGGCTGGCCAGGGAGGGGATCATCAGCGCCCAGGCCTGCGGGAAGATCACCCGGCGCATGCGGTGCACCGGTGACATGGACAGCGCCGTGGTGGCCTCCCACTGGCCCCGCGGCACGGAGGCGATGGACCCCCGGACCACCTCGGCGGCATACGCGCCGTAGTTCAGCCCCAGGGCCAGGACGCCCACGACCATCCCCGGCAGGTCGATCCCGAACTGCGGCAGGACGAAGAAGATGAAGAACAGCTGGACCACCAGGGAGGTCCCCCGGAAGAACTCGATGATGATCCGTCCGGGCACGGCCAGGGCCCTGGTGGGGGCCCCGGCCATCAGCCCGAGGATGATCGCCAGGACGAGGGCCAGGGCCGAGCCGAGGACCGTGAGCTGGATGGTCACCCACAGCCCCTCGGCCAGGAACGGCCAGGCCTCGACGGTGGCCTGGATGTTCTCCAGCACGGTGCGTCAGCCCAGGTCGCCGGAGCAGAGCTGCTCGGTGGTCAGGTCCTTCGGCGGCAGGTTCTCGGCGGTGAAGCCGTAGTCCCCCACCACTGCCAGGTAGGACTCCTCGGACTCGGTGACCGAGGCCAGGGACTCGTTGTAGGCCTCCACCAGCTCCGTGTCCTCTTGGCGGAAGACGGTGGCGCCGGCGCCGATCTGCTCGACGCCGTCGATCACCTGCACGAAGGCCTCGGTGGTCTCCACCCCGGCGTCCGGGTTCTCCTCGGCCATGATGTTCAGCGAGATCGCGGTCATGGCGAAGGCATCGGCACGGCCGTTGGCCACGGTGTCCATGCCGGTCTGGGCGTCCGGGACGGACTGGACCTTGAGGCCGAGCGACTCGGCGTAACCGGCTTCGATGCCGCCGGCCAGGACCGCCAGGTTGATGTTCTCACCGGCGTCGGTCTTCTCCTTGACGGAGTCGAGATCCGTGAGGTTCTTCGGATTGCCCTCGGCGACCATCAGGGTGGTGGTGTACATGATCTCCGGATCGGAGAAGGCCGCCTGGGCGCAGCGGTCCGGGAGGATGGACATGCCGGCGGAGACCGCGTCGAAGCGGCCCGCGGTCAGTCCCGGGATCAGCGAGTTCCACTCCACCAGTTCGGCCTCGACGTTCTCGATGCCCATGTCCGCGAAGATCTTCTCGTGCATGGCCACGGTGGCCCCCGCCGGTTCCCCGCCCTCCAGATAGGAGTAGGGGACCTCGCCGGCGATCCCGACGGTGATGGTGCCCTCCTGCTGCAGGCGCTCCAGGGTGTTGCCCGCGGCGGCGGTGCCGCCCTCGCCTTCGCCTCCTCCACCGCCCCCGCACGCCGTGAGCACCAGGGCCGAGGCGGTCAGCAGGCCCAGTCCCAGCAGTCGCCTCCGGGGGGAACCGGGATTGTGGGAGGCCGACGTGGACTGGTCGGTGGGGGTGGGGACGGTCATGGTCTGCTCCTCAACCTCCCGGCCCCCGGGCTGCCGGCGAGGGGCCGGTCGTGCGAATGATGACGGTGCGAAGGGTGTGCGAGGCGGATTCCGGTCCGGTACCAGGCCGAGGATGGCCTGCCCGGCGACCGGAATCACCGCTAGTGAGGCAACTGATTTCCGACGCTAGCAGAATGTGATCTGGCACACCATGGGATCGTCGACCGGAAGAATGTCGACAATATAACGATCCGCATGGCAGGATCTGGCCCACACGCGCCCTCGGGATCCATCGGACCGTCCCGCCCCGGGCGCGCATCGAGCGGCCGTGTCCCGTGCCGGACGCACCGGTGCGTGGAAAGGAAGACCCGCATGAACACGCCCACGGCACCGGAACCGTCCCGACGCGACGGCCTGGTGGCCCGTCCGCTGGTCAAGGTGGTCCGGCGCCCGTCCACGGTGGACCTCATCGCCGTGGAATTGCGCGCTGCCATCTACGGCGGAACGCTGCGGCCGGGTTCCTCGGTGCGCGAGGCGGAGATCGCCGCCCAGCTGGGCGTGAGTCGGGGTCCCCTGCGCGAGTCGGCCCAGCGGCTGGTCCAGGAGGGACTCCTCGTGACCCGGCCCGGAGCGGGCCTGCGGGTGGCCACGATCGACCGGGACGAGGTGGAGGACCTCTACCAGGCGAGACTGGCGATCGAGGGTCACGCCGTACGCGTCCTGTCCGGTCTGGACGAGGCGCAGCGGGACGAGAGGGTGGGCACGGTGCGAGACCTGCTGGCCGCGCTCGAATCGGCCGTGGAGGCGGGCACGGACGCCCGGCGGATCGGGGACGCCGACCTGGACCTGCACTACGGCCTCGTCGAAGCCACGGGGAACCACCGGCTCACCGCGTACGCGTCCACGCTCATCGTGCAGACCCGCATCGCCGCGCTGTCCCACCGGGAGGGCTACGTGGTGCGGACCGACATCCTGGACGTTCACCGCAGCCTGTTGCGCCAGGTCGCCGACGGCGACGCCGAGGGGGCCTGCCGCACGCTGGGCGAGCACTTCCGCCAGACCGTGGACCGGCTCCGGGGTGACCTCGCGGAACCGTTCAGCACGGTCGCCGGACGGCCTGACGGTTCGGGCTACACGTTCAACCCGCTGGCATAGTCCCGGTGCGACGGATCACCCGGTGACGCTGCGGCGGCCCTCGAAGGCGCGTCCCAGTGTCACCTCGTCCGCGTACTCCAGGTCGCCGCCGACGGGCAGTCCGGAGGCCAGCCGCGTGACCTTCAGGCCGGTGGCCCCGAGCATGCGCGACAGGTAGGTGGCCGTCGCCTCGCCCTCCAGGTTCGGGTCGGTGGCGAGGATGACCTCCTCGATCGCGGCATCCTGGAGGCGGGTGAGCAACTCCCGGATGTGCAGCTGGTCCGGCCCGATGCCGGCGATCGGGTTGATCGCCCCGCCGAGCACGTGGTACCTGCCGCGGAAGGTCCGGGTGCGCTCGATCGCCATGACGTCCTTGGACTCCTCCACGACGCACACCTGGGAGGGGTCCCGGCGCTCGTCCCGGCAGATCGAGCACGTCTCCTGCTCGGAGACGTTGAAGCAGATCGTGCAGAGCTTGACCTTGTCCTTCACGGTCCGGATGGCGTCCGCGAGCCGCAGCATGTCCTCGGGGTCGGCCTCCAGGATGTGGAAGGCGATGCGCTGGGCGGACTTGGGGCCGATGCCGGGCAACCGCCCGAGTTCGTCGATCAGGTCCTGGACCGCACCTTCGTACACGTTACCGACCACTTTCCGCGTTGGATCACTGCCCCCGGGCCCGGACGAAAGGACGTTGTCCGGGCGGCTCTCAGATCAGGACAGGGGGCTTCCGTCCAGCATCCGTTCCTCCACGAGGCGTCCGCCGAGCAGGCGTTCGACCACCTTGCGTCCGGCCATGCCGGACTCCTCGATGGTGACGTCGTCGTCGCTGGGAACGTCGTCCCAGTCTACGGACCGTCCCGGGCCGGGGCGGGCAGCACCGCCGGGTGCGTGGCTGTCCGCCGCCGGTCCCGTGGCGGCCGGGCCGGTCCCGGGCGACGGCGACCCCGGTCCCGGGACGTTGCCCCCCGCCCCCGGTCCGGGATCCCCGACCGGCCCGGCGGGCCGGCCGGGCGTGGGCGGGGGAGCGCCGTCCTGGGTGCGCTGGTACTGCTCCATCATCTGCTGGAAGCGACTGGCCCGGCGGTGGTGCGGGGTGCCGTCCGTCCCGGTCCCGGACGCCGGCGCCGAGGAACCGGCCTCGGGGGCGCTGCTGGCGGAGGCCCCGGAACCGCGGCGGGACATGCGTGCCTCGAACTCGGCCTGCAACTCCGCCTCGGGACGGGCGAAGGACGGGATCCCTCCGCGGCCGGGTTCGGGCCGGGGGGCCGCGCCGGCGTCGGACACCGGCCGCGGGATCGACCCCTGGCCGGGCTCCGGGCGGGGAATCCCCCCGAGGCCGGGTTCCGGCCGCGGGACCGGCCGCTCGCCCCAGGACGGACGCGTGTCCGAATAGACGTCGTCCCGGTCCTCCTCGTCCGGCTCGGGGGGAGGCGGGAACGCGTCGTCGTGCGGCTCCTCTCCGTACCAGTCGGACACGGGGACGGAATCGGCCTCCAGGTCCTCCGGCGGGGGCGGGGTGCCCGGACCCGTGGCGCCCTCCTCGACGGGCTCGGACTCCGTCTCCAGGTCCTCGTCATCGGGGGTGTCGTCGGGCAGGCCGTCGGACATGCCAGTGCGATCCGGCCACGGAGCTGCCGTGGACGCCGGTGTCATGTGGTCCGGCGTGGCGGGCTCCGGCGCGGTCGGCTGGGGCACGGCCGCCTCGGGTGCCGGGGGCGGTGGCACCGGGGAGACGGGCTCCGGGCGCGTGGGGGCCGCCGGTCCGGGCGAGGGCGGGGCCGCTGCCGGGGTGGCGTCGCGCGCGGTCCGGTCCGGCACCGCGGGCTCCTCTACTGCATCCGGTCGGGGGGCCGCCGGGACGGGGCGGCCCTCAGCTTTTGGGCCGGGACCACCCGCCGGGGCGGACCCTCCGGTGATGAGGTCCAGACGCGGCTGGATGCCCAGGACCGCGTGCACCGCCTGGGCGATCACCTGGTCACCGCCGCGGCGCTGGACCGTGTCCCGGGGGCCGTCCCCGGAGAACCCGATGGTCAGCAACTGGCCGTCGAACCCCGCGACCGAGGCGTTCTGCGAGACGAGCATCCAGACCAGCCGGGAGTGTTCCTCCAGGTAGGCGAGCACCTCCGGCCAGGCCCGGCGGATCATCTCGACCTGCGAGGCGGAGGCCCCCGGCTGGCCCTGGGCCGACGGGGCCGGGGTCGACCGGTCCAGCGCCGACCGGTCCGGGGCCGGTGCCTCCCGTGACGACGTGTCGTGCTGAACCTGTTCCTCTCCCGCTCGGGAGGGCGCGTGCTCCTCCGGACGGGCGTCCCCGGCGGTGGCAGGAGCGGTCCGGGACGTCTCGGGCCGGGACGTCCTGGCCGGGACCTGCTCCGCGGGAGGCGCGGCCGGGCCGCCCTGGGCGGGCGCCTGCTCGCGCCGGACCGGTGCCGGCTCGGCAGGCTCGGTCCCCTGCGCGGTGTGCCCCACCGCCGGCCCGGGGCTCACCGGTGCCGGCTGCTCGGCCGAGGACGGAACCGGCCGGTCGGCCTCGGGACTCTGGGGCTGGTCGGCCTGCTGGGCCCGGTCGGCCTGCTGGGGCTGGGGCTCCGGCATGACACCCCAGCCACCACCCCAGTCCGCGGACGGGGTGACCTGCGGCCGGGAAGCCCCGGGCGCGGGAGCCGGCGAGGGGGCGGAGGCCGGCGAGGGGGCGGAGGCGGGCGTGGACTGGTCCTCGGCACGCTTCATCGCGGCACGGGCCAGGGCGGCCCCACTCAGGCCGGTCGGAGCACCGGAGGGCGCCTCGCCCTGCGTCGGGGCGGCGAAGGAGCCCGGGGCGCCGGTGGCCGGGCCCGGGGCGCGCACGGTCGCGCCGGCGTCGGGGGCCTCGGGGGTGCCCCCGTAGGCGAGGCGACGTTCGATCCGGTCCAGCCGGGCGGCCAGTCCCCGCTCGGTGGCGTCCGAGGAGGGCAGCATGAGCCGGGCCATGAGCAGTTCGAGATGCAGGCGTGGGCTGGTCGCCCCGACCATCTCCGTCAGCGCCTGGTTGGTGATGTCCGCCGCCCGGGAGATCTCGCCGGCGCCGAGCTGCGCGGCCTGGGCCTCGAGGCGGCGCAACTGGTCGTCGGGCATGCCGTGCAGCACGGAGGAGGCGGCGTCCGGCATGGCCTTGACGATCACCAGGTCCCGGAAGCGCTCCAGGAGGTCCTCCACGAAGCGCCGCGGGTCCTGGCCGGACTGGACCACCCGGTCCACCACGCGGAAGACGGTCTGCGAGTCGGCGGCGGCGACGGCGTCCACCACGTCGTCCAGCAGGGCGCCGGGGGTGTAGCCGAGCAGGTTCACGGCCAGGTCGTAGCCGATGCGTCCCTCGGCCGCGCCGGCCATGAGCTGGTCCAGCACGGACAGGGTGTCACGGACGGATCCCCCGCCGGAGCGGATCACCAGGGACAGCACCCCCGGCTCCACGTCCACGCCCTCCTGCACGCACAGCCGCTCGAGGTACTCCATCAGCGGCTCGGGCGGCACCAGGCGGAAGGGGTAGTGGTGCGTGCGGGAACGGATGGTCCCGATCACCTTGTCCGGCTCCGTGGTGGCGAAGATGAACTTGATGTGCGGAGGCGGCTCCTCCACGATCTTCAGCAGGGCGTTGAACCCGGCCGAGGTGACCATGTGCGCCTCGTCGATGATGAAGATCTTGTAGCGGTCCCGCACCGGGGCGAAGGTCGCGCGCTCGCGCAGGTCCCGGGCATCGTCCACGCCGCCGTGGCTGGCCGCGTCGATCTCGATGACGTCCAGGGCGCCCGGACCGCCGGTGGCCAGTTCCCGGCAGGAGTCGCAGGTGCCGCAGGGGTTCGGGGTGGGCCCCTCGGCACAGTTCAGGCAGCGCGCGAGCACTCGCGCGGACGTGGTCTTGCCGCAGCCGCGGGGCCCGGAGAACAGGTAGGCGTGGTTGACCCGGTCCTTGGACAGCGCGGTCATCAGGGGCACGGTGACGTGTTCCTGGCCAATGACGTCCTCGAAGGAGTCGGGACGATAGCGGCGGTACAGGGCAGTGGTCACCCTTGGAACCTTAGCTTCTCCGGGGCCCGCTCCGCAGGGCGGGCCAGGGCGTGTGGAGGAGTCCACGGCACGCGCGGCACGCCCTCCGGATCGAAGTGCGCCAGGGCGTGTTGCAGGTCACCGCCCGGCAGCTGGAGTGAGCCCAGCAGCAGGTCCCTGACCCGCCCGGGCGACCAGCCGCCGTCGGGAACGCCGGGGGCGCCCTCGGGCAGTGCGGCGAGGTCCTCGAGGGTGACGGCGCCGTCCCGCTTGGCCAGGCGCTGGCCCGCCTCGTTGAGCACCAGGGGTACATGGACGTACTCGGTCTCCGGTGCCGGCAACCCCGTCCGCCGTGCCAGCAGCCGGGCGAGCCAGTCCTGCCGGGGTGTCGAGGAGAGCAGGTCGTCCCCGCGGACCACCTGGTCGATGCCCTGCGCGACGTCGTCCACCACGACGGCGAGGTTGTAGGCGAAGGCCCCGTCGTTGCGGCGCACCACGAAGTCGTCCACGGCGGCGGTGACCGGACCGTGCAGCCGGTCCGTCGCGGTGTGGACGGGGGCCGGTCCCCCGGGCTGTCCCGCGGCCGCGGCCGCGTCGATCCGCAGGGCGGCAGGCCGTTCCCGGCGCCGGCGCTCGCGCTCGGCCGCGGAGAGCCGGCGGCACGTGCCCGGATAGGACCCCGGGGGCAGGACGTTCAGGGGGGCGACGCCTGACGGGCTGACGGGGGAGTCGGCGGGGGAGTCCCCGGGTAGGCGCTGCGGGGCCGGTGCCGGGTGGGGCGCGCTGGTGGCCTCGGCGATGTCCCTGCGGGTGCAGAAGCACTCGTACACGAGCCCGTCCGCGGCGAGGGACTCCACGGCGCGCTCGTAGTGTTGCGTCCGCTCGGACTGGCGGACCGGTTCACCGTCCCAGTCCAGGCCGATGGCCCGCAGGTCGGCCAGCTGGGACTGCTCGGCACCGGACCGGACGCGGTCCAGGTCCTCGATCCGCATCAGGAAGTCCCGTCCCGAGTGGCGGGCGAACAGCCAGGCCAGGATCGCGGTGCGGAGATTGCCCAGGTGCAGGGTGCCGGAAGGGCTCGGGGCGTAACGGCCAGCGGGCATGGCACCTCCGACGGGACTCCGGGTGGGGAGGACGTTAAAGACCCCCCACGCACCTGCCAGAGCCCACCTACCCTTGCTACCTTCCGGTCCTGGGGGAGTTCAGCGAGATGACACCACGTGAGGGGCCGGCATCCAGCATACCAGCGTCCGGGCGACGGGCCGACGCCGAGGCCGCCAGAGCGCCCGGCCGGCCTCGATTGGTCCCGGGGCCCGGATGTCAGGTACGATGAATCCTGCTCTTGCGTCGGCTGCCCTCGTGCGGCCGGCCGGAGCGACTGAGGAGGATTCGCCTAGCGGCCTATGGCGCACGCCTGGAACGCGTGTTGGGTTAACGCCCTCGGGGGTTCAAATCCCCCATCCTCCGCCAGTGGCGGCGGCCCCGACCGGACATGATCCGGCCGGGGCCGCTTTTTTTGTGCCCGGATTCGTCCGGGAAACCTGAACAACCTGTCAACTGACCAGGCTTTGGCTTACTCTGTGACGGTCATCACGTGTGCCGTGGAGACAATCACATCGCATCGGTCGTGGCCGTGGGGCCACCCTGACGAAGGAGTACCGGCATGAGCGCCGTGGCCGAATCGAGTTCAGCACACCACCTGGACAGGAAGAACCTGCGTCGGGTGGTGACCGCATCCATGGCCGGCACGGTCGTGGAATGGTACGAGTTCTTCCTCTACGCCACTGCGGCGACCATCGTCTTCAACAAGATCTTCTTCCCGGCCGGCGGCAGTGAACTGGACGCGATCATCAACGCGTTCCTCACCTACGCGGTCGGCTTCGTCGCCCGGCCGATCGGCGGCATCGTCTTCGGGCACTTCGGGGACAAGTACGGCCGCAAGGGCCTGCTGCAACTGGCCATCATCCTGGTCGGCGTCACTACCTTCCTGATGGGCTGCCTGCCCACCTTCGACGCCGTGGGGTACGCGGCCCCGATCATGCTGGTCATCCTGAGGTTCTTCCAGGGATTCGCCGTCGGTGGGGAGTGGGGTGGCGCCGTCCTGCTGGTCTCTGAGCACTCACCGGACAAGGAGCGCGGCTTCTGGGCATCCTGGCCCCAGGCCGCGGTGCCGATGGGAAACCTGCTGGCCACCGTGGTGCTGCTCGTCCTGAACGGCGTGCTCTCCGAGGAGGACTTCCTGGCCTGGGGCTGGCGGATCGCGTTCTGGCTGTCAGTGGTGATCGTGGCCGTCGGGTACTACATCCGCACCAAGGTCACCGACGCCCCGATCTTCCAGGAGGCCAAGGCCGAGCTGGAGCAGAACGCGAAGGCCGGCTACGGCGTCATCGAGGTCCTCAAGCGCTACCCCCGCGGTGTGTTCACGGCCATGGGCCTGCGCTTCGGGGAGAACATCCTCTACTACATGGTGGTGACCTTCTCCATCACCTACCTCAGCACGCAGCTGGACATGGAGACCGGGACCATCCTGCGGTTGCTGCTGGTCGCCCACGTCATCCACTTCATCGTGGTGCCGCTCGTCGGACGCATGACCGACAAGGTGGGCCGGCGCCTGCCGTACGCGATCGGGGCCACCCTGATGATCGGCTGGGGCTTCCTGGCCTTCCCGATGTTCAACACGAAGAACGAGTGGATCATCCTGTTCACGATCATCCTGGGCCTGATGGTGCACGCCCTGATGTACGCCGGCCAGCCGGCCATCATGTCCGAGATGTTCCCCACCCGCATGCGGTACTCCGGGGTCTCGCTCGGCTACCAGGTGACCTCGATCGTGGCCGGTTCGCTGGCCCCGATCATCGCCACCACGCTGCTGCGTGACTTCGGCAGCTGGGTCCCGGTGTCCATCTACATCGCCATCGCCGCGGTGGTCACCCTGATCGCCGTGGCGGTCGCCCGGGAGACCGTCGGGTCCTCCCTGCACGAGCTGGACGACGTGGACCGGCAGCGGCTCGCCGCCGGGGACTGACCGTGCGGCATCGTGGCCGGTCCGGGCCCCCCCTTCCGCCAGGGGGCCCGGACCGGCCATGCTGTCCATGACCCACAACACACGAGGCAGGAGCAGCGATGACGCGCTACGCATGGATCGGGCTGGGCAACATGGGCGGGCCGATGGCCGCCAACCTGGTCGCCGCAGGGCATCAGGTCCGAGGGGTGGACCTGAACGAGCAGGCGGCCGCCGCGGCCGCGGAATCGGGAGTGGAGGTCGTCGGTTCCATCGCGGAGGCCGTCCGGGACGCCGAGGCGGTGTTCACCATGCTGCCCAAGGGCGAACACGTCCGTGCGGTGTTCGACGGACCGGACGGGATCTGGGCCCATGCCCCGAAGGACGCGCTGCTCTGCGACTCCTCCACCGTGGACATCGAGACCAGCCGGTGGTGCCACGAGGAGTCGGAGGCGCGGGGCTTCGCCTTCGCCGACACCCCGGTCTCCGGTGGCACCTCCGGGGCCGCGGACGCCACGCTGTGCTTCATGATCGGTGGCGAACCCGCCGCCGTGGAGCGGTCCTCCGAGCTCGTGGGGCCCATGTCCGGGAAGGTCATCGCCGCCGGCGGGCCGACCGCGGGGACCGCTGCCAAGATCTGCAACAACATGATGCTGTTCATCACCCTGATGGCGAACTCGGAGGGCAGCCAGCTCGCGGCCCGGCTCGGCCTGGACCCGAAGGTGTTCTGGCAGATCGTCTCCGTCTCCTCGGGCCGCAGCTGGTCCCAGCAGACCTGGTACCCGGTGCCGGACATCATCCCGACGGCGGCCGCCAACAACAACTTCGAGGCCACCTTCCGCGTCGACCTGGCCGCGAAGGACGTCGGCCTCGCCCTGGCCGCGGGGGCGCAGACGGGCGTCCGGCTGCCCGCGGCCCAGCTCATCGCCTCACAGCTGCAGGAGCTGATCGACGAGGGGTACGCCGACCGGGACTGCTCCCTGGTGGCACTGCTGTCCACGCCGGACGGTGTCCTGGACGGCTTCACCCCGGACGCGTCCGAGGCCGGCGGGCGATGAACGCGGCGTCCTCCGGCTCCCGGCCCGGCCCGATCACCATCCGCGGGGCCGTGCTGGAACGTATCGGGGCGGAGCGCCCCTATGCGCGGTCAGTGCCGTTGCGGGTGCAGGAGCTGACGCTGGACCCGCCCGGCCCGGGGGAGCTCCTGGTGCGCATCGAGGCGGCCGGGCTGTGCCATTCGGACCTGTCGGTCGTGGACGGCAATCGTGTCCGCCCGGTGCCGATGCTGCTGGGCCACGAGTCCGCCGGGACCGTCGAGGCGGTCGGATCCCAGGTGGACGACGTCGCGCCCGGGGACCGCGTCGTCATGGTCTTCCTGCCGCGCTGCGGCGAGTGCGCCGAGTGCCGCACGGAGGGACGGCTGCCGTGTGCGCGCGGATCGGCGGCCAACAACGCCGGTGAGTTGCTGGGCGGTGGACGCCGGCTGCACCGGGCCGCAGGGGACCAGGCCGCGGGCACGTCCGCGCTGGAGGACGTCCATCACCACCTGGGCGTCTCCGGGTTCGCCACCCACGCCGTGGTGGACCGCCGCTCCGTGGTGCCGATCGGGGCGGACGTGCCGGCCGGCGTCGCCGCCGTGCTGGGCTGCGCCGTGCTCACCGGAGGCGGTGCCGTGGTCAATGCGGCGCGGCCGGGGCCGGAGGACGACGTCGTCATCGTGGGCCTCGGCGGCGTGGGCATGGCGGCACTGCTGGTCGCCCGCGCGCTGACGTCCGGGACGGTCACGGCCGTCGACCAGCAGGAGTCGAAGCTGGACCTGGCCCGTCGCCTCGGGGCGGACCGGGCCCTGACGCCGCGACAGGCCGAGGAGGCCGGCATCCGGGCAGGGGCCGTCGTCGAGGCCGCCGGTCACCCGCGCGCGTTCGAGACCGCGGTGCGGCTGACGGCCCCGGGCGGGACGACGGTCACGGTGGGGCTGCCCGCGCCGGACGCGGTGGCCGAGATCAGTCCGCTGGTGCTGACGGCGGAGGCCCGCACGATCGTGGGGTCCTACCTGGGCTCCGCGGTGCCCGCGCGGGACATCCCCCGGTTCGAACAGCTCTGGCGCGAGGGGAGGCTGCCCCTCGAGGAACTCATCTCCGGCACGATCCGGTTGGAACAGGTCAACGAGGGCATGGACCGGCTGGCCGACGGGCTGGCGGTGCGGCAGGTCATCGAGTTCTGAGCTGCTGGGCCTGTCGGTCCGGCCCTCACGCCTCACTTCCCCGTCTGACCTCGGCGGATGGGGGCAGAACACGTGGAAGACAGGTGTGTGTCCTCCGCGGGTCCCGGTCGGGCCTGCGTCAGGATGTCCTCATGTCTCGTATCTCATGGAAGACCCAGCGCGTGCTGGGCGGCGCCGCACTGGCCTGCACCCTCCTGCTCACCAGTGCTGTTCCGGCCCTCGGGGCCGTGCCCTCCTCAGGAGCCTCGTCACCAGCCGTCCCGGCGGCCCTCATCCACCAGGCCGTCACAGCGCCAGGAACCACGACGGCGAGCGTGACCGCCGCACCGGGGGAGCTGGTCGCTGCCACCCCCCGGATCACCGGCGCTCCGCGCGTCGGCGAGAAGCTGACCGCGATCGTGGGCTACTGGACGCCCGGTACCAGGACCACGTACCAGTGGTACCGCGCCGGCCAGCGCATCACCGGTGCCACGGCCAAGACCTACACCGCCACGGTGCACGACATGGGCAAGGCGCTGACCGTCGCGGTCACCGGTTCCCAGGCCGGGTACACCACCAGGACGGTCACCTCCGCTGCCTTCGGTCCCCTCGCGGCCGGCGTGCTGACCGCTCCGGTGCCGAAGGTCCCCGCCGCACCGAAGGTGGGTCAGAGGCTCACGGCCAGCGTGGGGAACTGGACGGCCGGCACGGTCCTGAAGTACCAGTGGTACCGCAACGGCTCGGGCATCAAGGGCGCCACGGCCAAGAGCTACACCGCCACGGCGTCCGACCGCGGCAAGGCGCTGACGGTCAAGGTCACCGGGTCCAGGATGGGCTACGCCACCAAGTCCGTGACGTCGGCGAAGTCGAGGGCCGTGGCCGCCGGAACGCTGAAGACGGCCGTGCCGAAGGTCTCCGGCACCGCCAAGGCCGGGATGAAGCTCACGGTCAGCCGCGGCAGCTGGACCACCGGGACGAAGCTGACCCAGCGGTGGTACCGCAACGGGGCCGCCATCTCCGGAGCCACCGGGACCGCCTACACGCTGAAGTCCGCCGACGCGGGCAGGACCATCACCGTGAAGGTGACCGGGTCCAAGGCCGGCTTCACCACGGTGACCAGGACCTCCGCCGGCGTGCGGGTCCAGGCCGCGGCCAGGCCGGCGGCGAAGCCCACACCGAAGCCCGTGTCCACCCGCACGGCACCGCGCGGGAAGAGCTGCCCGTCGACACATCCGATCAAGGGCAACGCCGACTCCGGTATCTACCATGTGCCCACGGGGTCCTACTACAGCCGGACCACCCCGGAGGAGTGCTTCAGGACGGAATCCGCCGCCAGGGCCGCGGGGTACCGCAAGTCCCTGCTTTGACCACGTCTCATCCTGCCTGAACGACCGAGGACCCGCCGTTCCTGATCATCCCGATCAGGAACGGCGGGTCCTTCGCGTCGTCGGGGCGTGACGGGCACTCCGCCCGTACGCCGGTGGGTCACCGCCCGGCGAGCTCCGGGTGGAACTTCTCCGTCACCTTCGGGTGCGCCCGCACGAAGCCCTTGAGCATGTTCGAGCCGAAGGAGGCCAGCATCGGGTTCTCGGGGTCATCGGAGACGCCACGGGCCTGGGCGGCCAGCTCCGCCGGCAGCTCCACGGGGTCGATGACGGCGTCGAGGCGGGGGGAGTAGAAGAACGGCACGGAGTACCGGTCCACACCCTCGTCCGGGGCCTGGGCGCGGTGGATGGTGGCCATCAGATAACCGTTGGTCGCGACCTCCAGCATCTCGCCGAGGTTGACCACCAGGGCGCCGTGGATCGGCTCGACCGGCAGCCACTCGTCCTGTCCGTAGGGACGCACCTCGAGCCCGCCCACCATGTCCTGCAGCAGCAGGGTGATGAAGCCGTAGTCGGCGTGCAGCCCCACGCCCTGGGTCCCCGCCTCCTTGACGCCGCCGACGTAGTGGGCCAGCTTGGCCATCCAGGCGCGGTCGCCGGAGAACGGCTCGGCGAAGTGGTCCTCGTCCAGCCCGATGGACACGCACAGGGCCTTCAGCAGATCCTCTCCGACCCGGTCCATCAGGGCGGTCCACGCCATGGCGGTCTGCTCCAGCTCCGGCATGTCGGCGGGCCACTGGTTGGGGCCCTGCAGGTGCCAGTACTCCTCACCGGGTCTGATGTGCTCGGCCGGCACCGGTTCGCGGTGGGGAGAGAAGTCGATCTGCTCGCGTGAGTCCGGGCGGCCCTGGGTGCGCTCGGCGCCGAGGGAGGAGTAACCCCGGTAGTGCGGGGAGTTCTGGTTGTGCAGGGCCAGCTTCTCCTCGTCCGGGCGGGCGAAGAACTCGGCGGTCACGCGGAACAGCTCGTCGACCTGTCCCTCGGCTGCACCGTAGTTGACGATCTGGAAGAACCCGACGTTGTGCGCCGCGTACCGCAACCGGTCCAGGAACTCGGGGGCGAAGCCCCCGTCGGCCGAACGCATGGTGGACAGGTCCAGGACGGGGATGTCCAGCGCGGCCTGTCCGGCCGCGGAGTCGGGGAGAGCAGGTGTCATACCACTAGTGAACGACGCCGGACCCTCCGGTGCGGGGCACGTTGCCTTCCGCTACCCCGGGTGACGTCATCCCGTCACGAACTGGACCCGGGGGTGCCGATGGTGTTCAATGCCCACTCCAGCAGCGCCTGGCCGGTCACCTCGTGGACCCCGTCGGCCGGGCCGAACCCCGATGCGGACAGGTCCCTGCTGGTCAGCACGGGGTATGGGGTCTCCGGGATGCCGTCCGCGGGCCGGGCGTCCACGTGGACGACGTCCGCCCCGTGGCCGTGCAGCCAGTCGGCCATCGCGTAGTCGGTCCGGGAATCACCACAGGTGAACCAGCGCACGGGCAGTTCGCCGTCGGCCGAGATGAGGTCCCAGGAACGGGAGGCCCCGAGGTCCTTGCCGCTGCTGCGGTGCTCGACGTCCGAGGAGATGATCGTCGGGTCGAGCTGGAACCCGTCCCCCGCTGCCTCCGCGTCCAGCAACCGGCGGACCCGGTCGTCGAACCGGGCCTGGTCCCGGTGGTAGCGCTCCAGGGACTCGCCCACGTTCATCTCCGCGGAGAACATCGCCAGCTTCGTGTCGTCGTAGAACATCGTCGCACCGAACTCGTCCTGCACCAGCCGGGCCAGGCGGGACTCGAGCTCCTCCGGCAACCGCATGCCGTCGTCGACCACCAGCCAGTCCGGCACCCCGGCGCGGCCGCCGATGTCCGGCAGGTCGCCGTCAGGAAGATCAGCGAAGGAGAACCGCACGGCGCCCTTCTCGCAGACCGCATGGAACCTCGCATCCGCCGGCAGGCCCGCCCGGCGCAGGGGTTCCGCCAGTTGCCGGGCCACGAACTCGGCCGAGCGGCCCGTGTTGAACACGACCGGATCGCCGCGGCGTGCCAGGGCCACCAGGGCGGTCAGGATCGCCTCCGGGACCCGTCGGGTCTTCGGGGAGGCGATCGGCCCGTCCACGTCGAGCAGGAATCCAGCGGAGGGGAGGGTGCGCATGGCCCCAGCCTAGGTCCACCCGGGGCCCGGCCCGCGCGAACCGGCCTCGTCCGGTCACCCACGGACCGCGGTGGTGGCATTCGGACTCGGCACCTCATCTGGGGTGTAATGGTCGTCACGGTCCGCGATCGCTGAAGGAGTGCGCATGGGCAGTGCGGGGGGAACCGACGGGCGGCATCCGGGGGGCTCGCGACCGCAGGAGTCGTTCCGGGATGACCCGCGGATCGAGGAGGACGGCCGGCGGATCTTCACGGAGGACGACCTGGACGGGTACTTCCGTGCGGTCGACCCCCGCCTGCTGGCGCGCGACCGCCGCCGACGGCACCGGCGTCACGGCCTCGTGCTGGGGCTCCTGGCACTGCTGGTGGCCGGACTGACCGTCATCGCCGTGCAGGTGTTGCGGGGCGAGTGGGCCATCCCTGGCTGGGAGGCGGCGCCTCCGGGAGAACCGCTGCTGTGCCCGGCCGGGACGTTCGGCTACGCCAAGGAGTCCCCCGTCGCGGTCTACAACGGCACCACCATCGGCGGCCTGGCCGGGGACGTGGCCAACGCTCTCGAGCAGCGCCGGTTCATCATCGACGGTGTCGGCAACAAGCGCTTCTCCACGTCCAGCATGGTGGCCGTCATCCTCTCCGGTCCGGCCGGCCGGGAGACCGCCCTCGCCCTCCAGCGGAACATCGAGGGTTCCGTCTACCGGCCCGACGACCGCCAGGAGGACACCGTGGACATCATCATGGGCACGAAGTACACGGGGCTCGTGCCCGCCGCGGACGTCGACCCGAGACCGGGGCCCCTGGACTGCCAGCGGCTCGAGACCGAGGCTGCGGGGGCCGTCCGCGACTGAACGACGGTGCGCGGAGGGAACCGCGCCGCGCCGGTGGTCAATCCTGTCACCGTCCGCCGCGGAGATTCCGCGCCGAGCGCAGGGCACGGCGGGCCAGGCGTCGCAGGTGCGAGGCCGCACCGGTGGCAGGCGTGTGTTCCCGGGGCGCGGGACCGGTGGCGGCGGGACCGGGAACGGCCGCTGCCGCGTCGCGGGGTACCCGGCGGACGGGAACGGGGCCGGTGATGCCGGCACCGGCCAGGGGCAGGAACGCCATGAGCGTGCCGGCGTCACCGCGTGCGTGGGACAACGGTCCGCCCGAGGCCAGGGACGTGCGGGCACGCCCGGCCGTGGGCTGGAACCACTCGGCGAGACCGGCGTCACCGGCCACCTGGAGCCCACCGTCCACGAGGGCTCCCACCTGGGCGTGGATGCCGGCGCCCTCCGGTACCTGCTCCGGGGCGTGCGCCAGGTAGTGGTCGAGCCGGTTCTGCGCCCACCGTTCGAAGACCGGAGCAGGACCGTTGACGACGTCGGCCGGGGCGCCGAAGGCGCGGACCACATGGCGCTCGGCCGGGTCCAGCGGCCCGCCCGCGGCGGCCAGGACTGCCTCGATGGTCTCCGGGGCGATGGACTTGGCCGGGTGGTCGTAGGGGGCCGCGGCCAGGCGGGGGTCCAGGACGGACAGCACGGCGGCGGTGAGTGAGCGGTTGCCGGGACCCCGGGACCAGGCGGGGCCGACCTGCGGCGGCGGGGCGACCGCGGACCCCTCCGGGGCGTGGGCCAGGGACACCAGTTGGCGTTGCATGAGCGGGCGGGGGCCGAGCATGTTCTGGATCGCGAACCGGCCACCGTGGATGGAATTGCGCACGCCCAGGTAGTGCCACTCCGTCGCGTGCGGCCCGTCCTCCGGGTCGATCCCGACCTCGTGCAGCACCTCGGAGGCGGAGACTGCCACGGCCGCGGCCAGTTGTGGGTCGGAGGCGGCGATCTCGGCGCGCAGGGCGGGGATGGACCGCCAGCCGTAGGCGCCCTTGTGCACGCCGGCCCCGTGGCCGCTGACCGTGAAGAACCCGGCACCGCCCACCCGGAACGAGGGCAGTGCCAGCTGATGGTTCAGTCCCAGGGAGTCCAGCAGCCAGACGGACAGCGGCGAGGCGAACTTCTCCAGGACGGGACGCGGTGCCGGCCGCCCCCCGGCGCCCACCGGGAAACCGAAACGATCGGAGAGGGCCTGCACGGTGTCCGCGTCCGCGCGGTTGGCGCGACCGAGGTTGGTGGTGTTGTACACCGTCACGTCCGAGGAGGGATCGGCCATGAGGGTCGCGGCCAGCACCAGCCGCGAGTCCACGCCGCCGGACAGCGCCACCCGGACGGAGGTCCCCGGGAACGCGGCCCAGGCCTGCGCCAGTGAGGCGGTCCGGGCGGCGGCCCGGCGGACCTGGTCACCCCATGAGCCGCTCACCGGGGCGAACACCTCGGGCCACGGGGACTGCTCGGTGCGGGCGGACCCGGCGCCCTCGGCGCTCACGGGCACGGCCAGGCAGGCGGCCGGCGGGAGCATCCGGACCTCGTGGCACAGGGTCGTGGTCGAGAGGGGGTGGTTGGCCATCGTGTTGGACCAGGCGGAGGCCAGGGCCGCGGCGGTGTCCACCGTGACCGGCAGGCCCAGGGCGGAGCGCAGGTCCACCAGCAGCGGCCAGGAGTCCGAGAGGGCCGCCAGGCCCGCTCCGGTGGTGTAGAGCAGGGGCAGTTGCCGGAAGAAGTCCGTGGTGGCGGTCAGGCCGTCCGGTGCCGCCTGCACCAGCAGGTGACAGCCATCCCAGTCCGCACCGGGGCTCGGGGCGATGGTGCCTCGGGCCGGTGCCGACCGGCGGTGCCAGTCGGCGAGCCCACCCGCGCCGAAGACCAGGGCGGTTCCCTCCGGGTCCTGGGCGTAACCGCGGAACAGGGTCACCCCGTGGCGGCCCATCGGGACCGTCCCCCCGGTGCCGTCAGTGCCGTCGGTGCCCGGTCCGGCGGGACCGGCGGGACCGGAGGGGGCCGAGGTCAGGAGGTCCCGCCGTGCCGCCCGGGCCACGTGGTGGAGGCGGGCCTGCCCGCCGGGGAAGTCCACCACCAGGTGGTCGTGCGCGTCCACGGGGCCCAGCCAGGCGGTGAACCGCTCCTCGAGGGCGCGGGGCACCACGGCGGTCAGGTACGTGGACATCAGTCGCGTCCCCGCAGGCCGCGGACGAGGCGCCCGGCTGCGCGGCGGGTGAACCGTGCCACCCGCCTGCCGGCCTGTTCGGGGCTGGCGAGGACGGGCGGCCGGACCCCGCTCGGTGAGCCCGCACCCGGAGTGGACGGGGTGGAGGGGCGGGCCGGGGTCCGCGGAGGCACGGGGCTGTCCAGGGGGGCGTCCGCGAGGGGCAGGAACGTCATCAACCGCCCGAACGAGCCACGCTGATGACCCATCGGCACCTTCTCCTGCAGCAGGGTGGCAGCGCGTTCCGCGAGTGGTCCGTACCACTCGGCCAGTCCGGCGTCGGCGGCGATCGCCCCGCCCCGGGCGACCAGGGGCGCCACGGAGGCACGGTCCGCGTCCACGGTGTGCCCCCAGGTCCGGGACAGGGACTGGAACGTCTCCGCCGCGCCGTGGTCGACGTCGGCCGGGACGCCGTACGTGGCCAGGGGCCAGAGCTCGCCGTCGGACAGGGGCCCGCCGACGACGCCCAGGATGGTGTCCAGGGTCTCCCGGTCCACGTCCTTCTGGGGGTCGTCGTAGGGCAGGGCGGCGAGTCCGGGGTCCAGCAGTGCCGTCAGCACGGTGGAGATGGAGGTGTTGAGCCGCGGCGCGTTGGAATCCGGATGCTTGCGCAGGGCGGCGGGCAGCGAGCGGGACGAGTCCGCCGGTACGTGGGCGAGCCGCCCCAGGTCCCGCTGCATCAGCGGCGGGCTGCCGAAATAGGTGGACAGGGTGAAGCGACCGCCGTGCAGGGCGTTGCGCAGCCCGATGTAGTGCCATTCGCTCGAGTCCGGGGACCGGGGATCCACCCCCACGGATCTCAGGTACCCGCGGCCCAGCGTGCCGGCGACGGCGCCCACACCCGGGTCCCACCGTTCCAGGCCCTCGGCGACGTCCATGAAGGGCCGCCACCCGTAGGTGCCCTTGAAGAGTCCTGCGCCGTGGCCGGTGAGCGTGTAGTGCCCAGGGCTTCCCACGCGGGGACTGGGCAACTGCAGCCGGTCGTGCAGGCCCAGGGAACCGGTCATCCAGACCAGGAAGCGATTGCGGTACCGGTGCAATTGGGGCGCAGGGGCCGAGGGGTTGTTGCCCAGCCGCAGCCCGGTGGCCTGTGCCAGGCCCTGGACCACGTCGTAGTCCCGCGAGGTGGCCGCGGCGGGTGCCGCTGTGGTCAGCGTGGTCGACTGCTGCTCCGGGTCGGCCCGCCGGGCCGCGGCCAGGACCGCCCGCGAGTCCGCGCCGCCGGACATGGACAACCGGAGGGAACCGCCGGGCAGGTCCCTCCAGGCGCGCAGCACCGAGGCCATGGACGCCGCGCCCTGACGGACCGTCTCCGCCCACGCCCCCGAGGGCTCCGCGAAGATCTCCGGGAACGGGGCCTGGTGCACGCGGGGCTCGTCGGCGCCCTCGGCCGTCCAGCGGACCGCGACCTGGGCGCCCACGGTCGCCATGCGGACCTGGGTGCAGGCGGTGCTGGTGTCCAGGGGGTGTTCGGTGATGGCCCGGTCGGTGGCCATGGCACAGACGGTCGCGGTGTTGATGCTGACGGGCAGGCCCAGGGCGGTGCGCAATCGGACCAGTAGTTGCCAGGAGTCCGAGAGGGCGAGCAGTCCGTTGCCGGAGGTGTAGAGCAGCGGCAGCATCCGGAAGAAGTCCGTGTGCGCGGTCAGTCCCTCGGGATCCCACGCCACGGCCAGGTGCGTCCCCTCCCATTCGCGACCGTGCCGGCCACCGATGAGGCCGGATCCCGAGTCGTACACCGCGTCCGGGTCCCTCTCGGCGAGGGCCGCGGCACCGGCGCCGCCGAACACGAGGGTGTCCCCTGCGGGGGACTGGGCGTAGCCCCGGAACAGGGCTCCGGCCGGGGCCCGCCCGGGCCGCGGGGGCACCAGGTCGGCGGTGGCCGAGCGGCCCACGTGGTGCAGTCGGGCCCCGGTGCCCGGGAGGTCGATCGCGAGGTGCTCACCGGCACCGGGCGCGAAGGCCCAGGTGCCGGTTCCCGTGACGTCGGCCGGGGCCGGGTCCGCGGAACCACGGGGGCTGCCGTCGGTGGGAACGTGAGGGGACAGCCACGCCTGGAATCGCTGCTCCAGGTCCCGGGGCACCACCGCGGTCAGGTAGGTCGTCATACAGTCATGCTTTCACAGCGTGCCGGCCCCGCCGTGGTGCCCTGCGGTCACATCCCGTCCGGGAACACCAGCGGCACCAGCGTGTACATGACCACCATGATCAGCGCCAGGGAGATCACGTTGAGCCAGACCCCGGCGCGGACCATCTGCTTGATGGAGACCTCACCGGAGCCGAAGGCCACCGCGTTCGAGGGGGTGGCGACGGGCAGCATGTAGGCCGAGCAGACGGCCAGGGTGACGGCGATGGTCATGAACAGCGGGTCCATGCCCAGGCCCACGGCCACGGCGCCGAAGATCGGGAAGAAGGCCGCGGCGGTGGCGGTGTTGGAGGTCAGCTCGGTCAGGGCCAGGCTGACGATGATCACCACGAGCATCACCAGCCAGGGCGGAACGCCGGTCAGCCCGCTGACCTGGCCGCCCAGCCAGTCGCTGAACCCGGTGGCGGTGAACATGGCGGACAGGGACAGGCCGCCGCCGAACAACAGCAGCAGGCCCCACGGGATCTCCTTGGCCGCGGACCAGCGCAGCAGGGCGGTGCCGCCGGGGTCCACGGAGCGCCGCTGGGCCGGCACCAGGAAGCAGGCGATCGCGGCGGCCATGGCGACCTGGGTGTCCGAGATCGAGCCCAGGAACGGCAGCGTCTCGGCGACGGCCGGGATGCCGGCGATGAACGGGACGGCGACCCAGAAGAAGATGGCCAGCAGGAAGATGATGCCGACACGGCGTTCCGGGGTGGTCATGGTACCCAGCGCGGCCAGTTCCCGGCGGATCATCTCCTTGCCACCGGGGATCTCCTGGACCTCGGCGCGGAACACGATCTTGGTCAGCACCAGCCAGGCGATGAACAGCATGACCAGGGCCCACGGGACACCCACGAGCATCCAGTGGCCGAACTGCAGGTCGAAGCCGTGGGCCTCACCGAGGTAGGCCTTCATCAGGGCCATCGGGGGCTGGCCGATCAGGGTGGCGGTCGAGCCGATGGTCACGCCGTAGGCGACGCCGAGCAGCATGGACGCGGCGAACTTCGTGCCGGCGGCCTCGCGGTCGACCGAGCGGACCAGTTGGAGGATGGAGACCGCGATCGGCACCATGATCACCGCGGTGGCGGTGTTGGACACCCACGCCGAGATGAACGCCGAGGCGGCCATCAGCCCGAAGACGATCTGCGCCGGCTTGGTGCCGACCGCGCGGATGGTCAGCAGCGCCACGCGCAGGTGCAGGTTGGACTTCTCCGTGGCCAGGCCGAGGATCACCCCGCCCATGACGAGGAACACCACGGAGTCCGCGTACGGCGCCGCCACCTCCTTCATGGACGCCATGCCGAACAGCGGGAACAGCACCAGCGGCAGCAGGGAGGTCACCGGGATGGGCGCGGCCTCGGTCATCCACCAGATGGCCATCCACAGGGCGCAACCGGCCACGGCCCGTCCCTCGAAGGACAGCGACGCCGGCAGCACCAGGGCCAGCACCAGGCCGGCCACCGGCCCCAGGGCGAGCAGCCACCAGTTGCGTTTCGCGCCGGAGTCGAGCGCGTCGCGTTGCTCGGTGGCCTCGGCGGCTGCCGGGGAACCGGGCGCCTCGGACGGGCGGAGGTCCCGCGCGTCGGTGGGGGAAGTCGTCATGGTCAATGCCTCGAGTGTTCGGATGGAGAGTATGGAGTGGGATCTGCCACGTCTGAATCGGTGAACCGTCACACCGTACTGGGATGAATGACGACCGTGAAGTACACATTCCACGCGCATTGAGAGGCTTATCGTCCTAAAGTAGGGCGAACCGGTCTTTCCCCTGTGATGGAGGCCATCCCTACGCTGGACCGGTACCACCGGGCGAATGGACACTCGTCCACCCGTGAAGATGCCCCGGGATGGCCAGTATGAAAGGAGGCGCCGTGGACCTGCGCCAGATGCGCTACTTCGTGGCCGTCGCCGAGGAGCGGCACTTCGGCCGCGCCGCCGACCGCCTGCACATGGCCCAGCCTCCGCTGTCCCAGCAGATCAAGCAGCTCGAGGCCAGTCTCGGGACGCAGCTGCTCGAGCGCACCACCCGCAAGGTCGACCTGACCGAGGCCGGCCGCCTCATGCTCGAGCGCGCCCGCCAGATCCTGGCGGACGTCGAATCCCTCAAGAAGGACGTCCAGGAGGTGGGGGCCGGGGCGGCGGGCGTGCTGCGCATCGGGTTCGTCGGCTCGGCCACCTACCGGGTGATGCCGGCCGTCGTCCAGCTGGCCCGCCAGGAGCTGCCCGGTGTGCGGCTGCACGTGATGGGGGAGATGCTGACCCCGAACATCGAGCAGGGCCTGCTGGAGAACCGCCTCGACGTGGCCGTGCTGCGGCCCCCGGTCCAGTCCGCCGAGGTCGTGCTGGACCCGCTGGAGGGCGACTCGCTGGTCGTGGCGTTGCCCCCCGCGCATCCGTTGGCCGCCGGCAGCGGCCCCCTGGCGCTCTCGGCGCTGGCCGGGGAGGAATTCGTGGGGTACCCGCCGGCCTCCGCCGTCGCCACCGTGTCGTTCGAGGCCTGCCGGAAGGCCGGCTTCCGGCCGCGCGTCGTGCAGGAGGCCACCGAGACCTCCACCCTGCTGGCCTTCGTGGGCGCGGGCATGGGACTGGCCCTGGTGCCCGATGGCGCCCGCCGCGCCACCTCCGCCTCGCCCGTCGTGTACCGCGAACTCACCGAGGGGCCCGAGGTCGGCCTGGCCCTGGCCTGGAAGCGGGGGAGCCGGTCGCTGCTCATCCCGGGTTTCCGGGCCCTCGCCCACCGGGCCGTGGAGCAGGTCCGGCGGTCCCCGGCGAACCAGCAGACCGCCCCGTCATCCCACCCAGTCGCCGAGGAGGCACCATGAAGATCACCGGCATCGAGGCCATTCCCTACGCCATCCCGTACACCCACCCACTGAAGTTCGCCTCCGGGGCGGTGGAGACGGCGGACCATGTCCTGGTGCGGATCCACACGGACGAGGGTCTGGTCGGCGTGGCGGATGCCCCGCCGCGGCCCTACACCTATGGCGAGACCCAGGTGTCCATCAAGAACGTGGTGGAGGAGATCTTCGCCCCCCAGGTGATCGGGCTGGACCCCTTCGACCGGGAGAAGGTCCACGCCGTCATGCGCCGGACCATCAACAACCAGGTGGCCAAGGGCACCGTGGACATCGCCCTGTGGGACCTGGCCGGCAAGGCCCTGGGGATGCCGGTGCACAAGATGCTGGGGGGCTGGACGGACTCGATGCGCGTCAGCCACATGCTCGGTTTCCGGCCGGCACAGGAGCTGCTCGAGGAGGCCCAGCGGTTCGGCGAGGAGTACGGCATCACCACGTTCAAGCTCAAGGTCGGCCGGCGCCCCCTGGCCCTCGACATCGAGGCCTGCCACGTGTTGCGGGACGGGCTGGGGGGTGACGTCGAGATCTACCTGGACGCCAATCGCGGTTGGACGGCCAACGAGGCCATGCAGGTGCTCGAGGGGACGGCCGGGCTCGGGCTGACCCTGCTCGAGGAGCCCTGTGACGCGAAGGAGGCCATGAGCCGGCGCCGTCTCGTGGAGAAGTCTCCGATCCCCGTGGTGGGCGACGAGTCCGTGCCGACGGCCGGGGACGCGTCCCGCGAGCTGCTCTCCGGGGGCTGCAACGCCATCTGCATCAAGACGGCACGATCCGGTTTCACCGAGGCCACCGAGATCCTCGGGCTGTGCACGGGCCTGGGCGTGGACGTGACGATGGGCAACCAGATCGACACGCAGGTCGGCTCCCTGGCGACCGTCACCTTCGGTGCCGCCCACGAGGCCACCTCGCGCCGGGCCGGTGAGCTGTCCAACTTCCTGGACATGAGCGACGACCTGCTGGCCGAGCCGATCACGATCACGGACGGCCGCATCGCGGTACGGGACCTGCCCGGCGTCGGCGCCGAGATCGACGACGAGAAGCTCAGCACATACCGCACCGACCGCTAGTCAGCCGGATTCACACCCTTGGCGTCTCAATGGCGACGGAAACAGACTTTCCGCTTGACCCGCGCCATCCATAGGCTGGACGCAACAATGTGACCGGCAGCACGGCGCGGACGACGTGATCCCCACCACCGATGCACCACGATGAAGGAGAAACCATGACCCCCCAGGAGCAAGCCACCGCAGCCGCCTCCGGCGCCGCGGCCACCGACCGGTTCCGCCAGTCCGGGAAGACCGCGGCGGTCGAGGCCGATCAGGCCCGTGTCAACGAGCTGGCCTCGGCCCTCGTGCAGGCCGCCAACGACATCATCCTCGAGAAGAAGGTCACCTACCCCGAGTTCAACGCCCTCAAGGCCTGGCTGATCAAGGTGGGCGAGGACGGCGAGTGGCCGCTGTTCCTGGACGTGTGGCTGGAGCACTCCGTGGAGGAGGTCGCCACGGAGCACCGTGAGGGCAACAAGGGCTCCATCGAGGGGCCGTACTACATCCCGGACGCCCCGCGCCACGAGACCGGCAAGGGCAAGCCCGCCACCATCGACATGCGCCCGGACGAGAAGGGCACCATGATGCTCTTCCAGGGCCAGGTCACCAGCACCGAGGGCAAGCCCCTGCCGAACGCCAAGATCGAGCTGTGGCACGCGGACGAGGACGGCTTCTACGCCCAGTTCGCCCCCGGCATCCCGGACTGGAACCTGCGCGGCACCTTCATCGCCGACGAGGAGGGCTACTTCGCGATCAGGTCCCTGCAGCCGGCCCCGTACCAGATCCCGACCGACGGCGCCTGCGGCCAGCTGATCGCCGCCGCCGGCTGGCACGCCTGGCGGCCCGCGCACCTGCACCTGAAGGTCTCGGCCCCCGGCCACGAGCTGCTGACCGCCCAGCTGTACTTCCCGGGTGATCCGCACAACGAGGACGACATCGCCACTGCGGTGAAGCCCGAGCTGATGCTCGACCCGAAGCCGGCCGCGGACGGCGACGGCGTCCAGGTCGACTACGACTTCGTCCTGGATCCGGTCTCGGACGAGACCCCGGCGCACCTGCGCGTCTGATACTGCGGAACGGGAGGACCGGCGTCGCCGTGAGGTGACACCGGGAACCCGGTTCCGGGAACGGGAGGCCCCGCAGGCCTGTGGCCTGCGGGGCCTTGTCGTGTGGTCAGTTCCCCGAGACGAGCGGGCGGATGCCGCACAGCCGCATGGCCTGCGCGTAGGCCTCGGTCATCTGCTCCTCGGCCTCCTCCGGGGTCTGCTTCCTGGTCGCGGACTGCGCGTGGAGTGCCGGCAGGGGGAAGACCTTGATCGCCTTGCTGTCCAGGATGGTCCCGCCGATCGTGGCCGAGAAGGCCTTGATGAGCTTCTGGGCCTCCCCGCCGTGGGCCATGATGGCCACGACCCGGGGAACCAGCTTGAGGAACCGGTTGAAGGGCTTCACGCCCGCGGCGATCTGGTCCTTGGTGAGGTTGATCGCGAAGTCGTCCTGGGTCCAGGGGTGGACGGTCCATGGGACGGCATAGCGCGGTGCCAGTCCGGCGCCCTGGAAGACGCGGAGCAGGCGCTCGGAGGTGTCGTCGTCGTTCTCGTGGGAGAGGAACCCGGAGGCGGTGCCCGGTCCGGGGGCCGCCGTGAGCACGAGGATCCGGGCCTCGTCCACGTCGTATCCCGGGTCGACGTACGGTACGGGGCCCTTGTCGGGGTCCTTCAGCGACTCGCAGAGCTGGGTGATCGGGGCGATGTTCTCCGCGTGCAGGTTGTTCTGGGCTTCAGTGACGTAGGCGGGATCGGACATTCGGCGCATGGGTACAGTTCCCTGAGTCGTCGGAGCGCGGACCGGCGAGTGCAGGCCAGCGTGCCCCCAGTCTACGAGTCGGCCAGGGGGCGTCCGCTGCGGGCCGCCGCGCCCGGTGGGACGAACCGCCGCTATCGCGCCGGCGTGGTCTTGACGCGCACCGAGGACCACTCCCCGGACAGCGGGACGTTGGCGTTGAGCGTGTGCCCGCGCCCTTGGAGGTCCTTCCAGATGGAGTCCCGGTTGATGTCCGAGCGCCCGCCCTTGGGGTAGCCGATCCACAGCACCCGTGCGCCGAGGGCCGGTTCGAGCCAGTCGTCCAGGACGCCGTCCAGCGAGCGCTGGTCCTGGGCGAAGAGCACGACGGCGGTGGCCTCGCCGATCTCCTGGGTCACGAGCACGTCCGCGGGCATCGGGTCGAGCAGGGCGTGCAGGCCTTGGTGGCCCCCGCCCAGGTACAGGACGTCTCCGGGCTTGATGAAGAGCTTCTGGGCCGTCGTCTTGGCGGGTGTGGCGGGCTGGTTCGTCGTCTCGGCCATGGCTGCATTGTGCACCGGCACTATGACGGACCGGAGCGAGGGTACGGCCGCGATCAGGCCACCGTGGCGCGGGTCATCGACGGGGACACCATCGACGCGGAGGTGGGCGGGCGCACGGAGCGCATCCGGTTGCTCAACGCCGGCATCGGCAGGCCGATGCCGCGCGTCAGGCCGAGGTTGAGAGGAATCGCCAGCGGCAGCAGGCGCACCCCCTCCCGGCACCCGGCGCAGCGGTCCTGCACCGGGTACCGGGCCGCCGTCGTGGTGCCGGGTCCCGCCGGACGGGGCGGGACCCTACCCCTCAGGACGGGGCATCACTCCTTCTTGTCATCCGACTCCCCGCCGTAGGCCAGCCGGAGGACGCGGCCGTCGGCCTCGAGCTTGTCCCGAGCCTCCCTGGCCTTCTCCACCTTGTCCGTGCTGCGCGGGGGCAACTGGATCATCTCCTCGGCCTGGATGCCCGCCTGGAGCTGGCGGGCGCGTTCCATCTCGGCATCGATCTCGGCGCCGAGCAACAGGACGATGTTGAAGATCCAGAGTGCGAACAGCAGGGCCATCACCGTGCCGATCGCCCCGTAGGAGCTGTAGCCGGCGAAGAAGCTGAAGTAGATGTACAGCGCGACACCGGCCAGGCCGATGCCGACGATCGCCACGACGGCGCCGATGCTGACCCAGGTGAACTTGGGCTGCTTCACGATGGGCGTGAAGTAGTACAGGACGGCGATCATGGCGATCACCAGGGCCAGGATGACGAGCCACTTCACCCAGGCCCAGACGGGCAGGAAGGTCTGGGTCAGGAACTGCAGCATGTCCGTGAGGCCGAGCGGTTCGGCGAGGGGGCCCAGCACCCCGGACACCAGGGCCTCGTTCAGGGCGAGGGAGACGAGGATCAGCACCACCCCGACGAGCAGGACCAGGGTGACCAGCAGCATGGACACGACCTGCTTCACGAAACCGCGCCCTTCCTCGACGCCGTAGATGGTGTTCATGCAGCGGGAGAAGGCCTTCACGTAGGCCGAGGACGACCACAGGGCCGTGGCGATACCGATGATCAGCGCGATCACGCCTCCGCTGGCCGAACTGGTCATCGTCTCCACCAGGTTGACCACCAGCGCCTGGTAGTCGGCGGGGACGTACTGCTTCACCAGGTCTTCCACCAGGGCGGTGACGGTCTCCGCGTTGTTGGCCAGCACGAGCGTGATGATGGAGAAGATCGCCAGCAGCGCCGGGGCCAGGGACAGGACCGTGTAGTAGGTCAGCATGGCGGCCAGGTCGGTGCCGCCGTCGGATCCGAACTCCTTGAGGGCCCGTTTGAGGGCGTACTTCCGGCTCGCGCCGTTCAGCTTCGGAGGACTGTCCGGTTTCTTGTCGCTGTCGGGCGCCGGGGCGTCGGCAGCCTCCAGTGTCGCGTCGATCGGGTCCTTGATGGGCACGGTACGTCCTCTCGTTGTTCCATCGTTCCTCCACATCTAACCCACCCGTCCCCGGTAAAGTCGAGTCGTCGACCAGAAGGGAGCAGGCCGTTGGCGGGATCACTGACGCCCCGGGAAGGGGTGCTCGCGGGGATCCTGACCGCCACGGCCGGCTTCGTGGACGGGGTGGCCTTCATCCACCTCGGCGGGTACTTCGTGTCGTTCATGTCCGGGAACTCGACCCGGGCAGGCGCCGACATCGCCCAGGGGGAGCCGCTGGCCTGGGCGAAGGCCATGGGTCTCGTCGCCTTCTTTGTGACCGGCGTGGTGGTGTCCTCCCTGGCCGTGCACCTGCGCTCCTCGAGAGGGGACCGGCCGGAGCCTGCCGGGCCCCGGTCGACCGCCGTCTGGGTGTCCATGGCGTTCCTGCTGCTCGCGGCCCTGATGTCCCTGGTCCCGGTGCTGAGGGTGGCCGTCCCTCCCGCGGTGGCCGCCGGCATGGGTGCCGTCAACGGCACCTTCACCCGGGGCGGCGAGGTGACGGTGGGACTGACCTATATGACGGGGACCCTGGTGAAGACCGGACAGCACCTGGCGCTGGCCCTGACCGGGGGCAACCGGGTCGTCTGGCTGCGGTTCCTGGCCCTGTGGGCGGCGATCGCCCTCGGATCCGCCATCGGTGCCTTCGCCTATCTCGCCTGGGGACTGGGAGCCCTGTGGGTCGCCGTGGTCCTGCTGGCCGGGATCGCCGCGATGCTCGACCTCCGCCGGCACCGCGGTGCGGTGGACTAGGTTCGAGGTCATGATCAAGTACCTGGGCTCCAAGCGGGTCCTGGTGCCGGTCCTGGGGGCCATGGCGGAGGCGGCCGGGGCGCGCACCGCCGTCGACCTGTTCTCCGGGACCACCCGGGTGGCCCAGGAGTTCAAGCGGCGCGGCATCCACACCACGGCCGCGGACCGGGCCACCTACACCGGCGTGCTCGCCGGCTGTTACATCGCCACCGACGCGCGGGCCGTGGACCGCGAGCACCTCGCCGCGGTCCTCGCGGACCTCCAGGCCACGCCGCCGGTGCGCGGGTACGTCACCGAGACCTTCTGCGAACAGGCGAGGTACTTCCAGCCCAAGAACGGGATGCGCATCGACGCGATCCGGCAGCGGATCGAGGACGAGCACGCGGGCACGGAGCTGTATCCCGTCCTGCTGACCTCGCTCCTGGAGGCCGCCGACCGGGTGGACTCCACCACCGGGATCCAGATGGCGTACCTGAAGGACTGGGCCCCGCGGTCGATGCGGGACCTGGAACTGCGGGTGCCGGTGCTGCTGGACGGGCCCGGGGCCTCGGTCACGGGGGACGTCATGCAGACCGTGGGCATGCTGCCGGCGGTGGACCTCTGCTACGTGGACCCGCCCTACAACCAGCATCGGTACTTCGCGAACTACCACGTGTGGGAGACCCTGGTCCGGTGGGACGCCCCCGACCACTACGGGGTGGCCTGCAAGCGGGTGGACGTGCGCGACGACGAGACCCGCAGCGTGTTCAACTCCCGGCGCACCATGCCGGCAGCGCTCGCGGACGTGCTGTCCCGGATCCGGGCGAGGACCGTGATCCTGTCCTACAACGACGAGTCCTGGATCACCGTCCCACAGATGGCGGGCATGCTGCGGGACTCCGGGCACGAGGCGGTCGAGGTCTTCGCCTTCGACTCCAAGAGGTACGTGGGGGCCCAGATCGGCATCCACAACCCGGCCGGGAAGAAGGTGGGCGCCGTGTCCCACCTGCGCAACACGGAGTACGTGTTCGTGGCCGGCGGGGCACAGGCCGTCCGGGACGTCGCGGCCGGGCTGGCCGACGGTGCCGGCGGTCAGCGTTCCCGAGTCCTGGACCGCACGGCGGCCGCCCTCGGTACGCTGTCCACAGGCCCGTAACGGCACCCGTCTGCGGAAGGGGCCGGCGCCGACCCCGAAAGGACGCCATGACCGAGAGATACCTGCCCATCCCCCTGGAACTGCGGTGGTCCGACCAGGACCTGCTGGGCCACATCAACAACGCGCGCGTGGTGACCCTGGCCGAGGAGGCGCGCGTCCGCTTCCAGATGCACGTGGACGGCCCGGACTCCGTGGCGGAGTCCCAGTCCGTGGGCGGACGCGTGGTGGCCCGGCAGGTCATCGACTACCACCGCCCGGCTCACTACGGCACCCCGCTCGAGGTGCGCGTGGGGGTGCTCCGGGTGGGCACCAGCTCCTTCACCCTGCGCCACCAGGGCGTCCAACAGGACCGGCCCGTGTTCACGGTGGACGCCGTGATGGTGGTGATCACCGGTGACGGATCATCCCGGCCGCTGACGGACACCGAGCGGGCCGGACTCGAGGACTGGCGCTGGCCGGACCCCGGGCGCGTCGAGGACGAGCGGGCCGGGGGAGCCGGCGTCGTGACGGCCGGGGCGGCACCGTCCGGCGCCGGCCCGGGGGGCGGCTCATGAGCACCGCCCCCGCCCACGGACCTGCCCGGCCGGCCCGCGCCCCCGGCGCGGCCGGTGCCCTGGCCACCCGGACCGGTCAGACCGCGACGGCGGTGGTCATCGTGCTCGCCATCGTCAGCGCCTTCGTCGGTTCCGGCGCGATCGGCGGGACCCCGATCGTGGAGGCCGCCGACGGCTGGCTGACGGCGGACAGCACCTGGATCGCCCCGGCCGGGCCCGCCTTCTCCATCTGGTCGGTCATCTACACCGGCCTCGTGGGCTACGGGATCTGGCAGTTCTTCCCGGCCGCGGACACCCCCCGGCACAACGCCGCACGGCCGTGGATCCTCGCGGGGGTCGTCCTGAACTCGGCCTGGATCTGGGTCGTGCAGGCCGGCTGGCTGGCCGTCAGCGTGCTCGTCATCGTCCTGTTGCTGGCCTGCCTGTGCCGGGTCCTCGTGATCCTGGAGTCCGCACGCTACCGCGAAGCCGACCCGCCGGCGACGGCGGTCGGTGCCGGAGGGACCGCCGCCCCGTCCCGGGGATCCGCCGCGCGCTGGACCGAGCGGATCCTGCTCGACGGCGTTCAGGGGCTCTACCTGGGCTGGGTCACCGTGGCGACCCTGGCCAACACGGCGGCATGGCTGGCGTCCCTCGGCTGGACCGGTGCGCCGCTGGGGCCGGTCGTCTGGGCGACCATCCTGGTGGTGGTCGCCACGCTGATCGCCACGGCCACGGCGCTCTACGACGGTGGCCGGTTCGCCCCGGCGCTGGCGACCGCCTGGGGGCTGGCGTGGATCGCCGTCGGGCGCTCCGACGGCTCGGGGCTGCAGTCGGCGTCGCTGGCGCTCACCGCAGCCGGCGCCTCGGTCCTGGTCGTGCTGGCCACCATCGCCGCCTGGCTGCTGTCCCGCAGATCCGTCACCGGGGAGGCGCGTGACCTGATCGCCGACGCCCTGGACGGCGACGGTGATCCGATCGACGGGCGCTGAGCCCCTGACCTGCCCGGGGGGTCGGGAGTATCCTCCGAGCATCCATCATGCCGGAGCAGGAGGCCCCATGAGTACCGAACCACGCACCCCTGGTGATCCCGACGAAGCCCCCGCGGGAGCCCCGTCCCAGGAGGCAGCGGAGGAGACCCGAGCAGCTGCCGAGGAGGCCCGGGAGGCCGCTGAGGAGGCGCGTGCCGCCGCCGAGGAGGCCCGGGAGGCCGCTGCGGAGGCCAAGAGGCGTCACGATGCCGATGACGCCCGGGCCGACGAATGGGAGGAGGAGTCCTTTCCCGCCTCCGACCCCCCGGCCAATTACTGACTCACGCGAAGGGCCCCGGAGACCATTCCTGGTCTCCGGGGCCCTTCGCGTGAGGCGGGGTGGCGCTCAGTAGTTGGCCGGCGGGTCAGAGGCCGGGAAGGTGTCCTCGACCTGCTCGTCCAGCTCCTCCTCGGTCTCCGGGCCGCGCGAGGACTTCTCGTTCTCGCTGAACTGGGTCTGCGGCTCGTCGAGACGGTCCTCGTCCGGGACCTCCGGGTTGACGGGTTCGGTGCTCATACGTCCTCCTGTAAGTAGGTCGGGCCTCCAGTCTGCACCACGTTCCCGGGGGCACGGAAACGGCATCCCCGGGCGAGACCGGTGAGCGGAAGGCGCGGCTGAATAGGGGGAAGGTCAGGATCCCGGTGGCATCTGCTGCAGGGACCAGGTGTTCCCGTCGGGATCGGCGAAGTAGACGAACCGGCCCCAGGGCTGCTCGTCGACATCGCTGCAGTCGACGCCCCGGGACACCAGTTCGGCCCGGGCGGCGTCGGCGTCCGCGATGACCATCTGGAGGCCCTTCTGCGAGCCCGGGGCCATCTCGGTGATGCCCACGCCCAGGGCCACCGAACAGGCCGATCCCGGCGGGGTGAGCTGGACGAAGCGCAGGTCGGGGGAGATGACGTGGTCGTGGTCGGCGTGGAACCCCACCTGGTCGACGTAGAAGCCCTTGGCCCGGTCGACGTCGGTGACCGGCAGGGCCACGAGCTCGATCTTCATGTCCATGACGCACAGGGTAGACGCAGCCCGCCGGCCATGGCACGGTCCGACGACGCATCCCCCCGGACAGGGGAGCGGCGGCCGGATCCGCCCCCGGGTCCCGATGATCACGGGTCCAGAGGGGCGGATCCGGCCGCCGCGTGCCGGGGTGCGGGCGCCGGGCCGGGTCAGGCGGTGGCGCCCGCCATCTCCTGCCGCGCCGGGGCGTTGGCCGAGAGGAACTGCCGGTAGGCCGGCAGGGTCAGGAAGTCCGGGAACTCCTCGGCCAGGGCGGATCCGGCGAACACGGCGAGCGCGTCGTCGAAGCGGTCCCCCTCGGAGCGCTCAATGGCCGCGAACTCCTCGTCCATCAGTTCCTGGACCCACTCGCGGGTCACGGTGCGGGTGCCGCCGTCGGACAACCGTGCCGTGGAACCGGCGTTGATCCACTGCCAGATCTGGGAACGCGAGATCTCCGCGGTGGCGGCGTCCTCCATGAGGTTGTGGATGGCGGCCGCGCCGTTGCCCCGCAGCCAGGACTCCACGTAGCGGATGCCGACCTCGATGTTGGTGCGCACGCCCTTCTCGGTGATCTCCCCGGGCGTCTGGGAGACGGCCAGCAGACCCTGGGCGTCCGGGGTCACGTCCTCGCGCTTGGCGGAGCGGATCTGGTTGCGGCGGTCGCCCAGCACCTCGTCGAAGACCTCCATGGCCACCGGGACCAGGTCCGGGTGGGCCACCCAGGAGCCGTCGAAGCCGTCGTTGGCCTCGCGGGTCTTGTCCTCGCGCACCTTGGCCAGCGCCATCTCGTTGGCCTCCGGGTCACGGCGGTTCGGGATGAAGGCCGCCATGCCACCGATCGCCGAGGCGCCGCGCTTGTGGCAGGCGCGCACCAGCTGGTCGGTGTAGGAGCGCATCATCGGGGCGGTCATCGTCACGTCCGCCCGGTCCGGCAGCACGAACTCCTCGCCGCGGTCCCGGAAGTTCTTGATGATGGAGAAGATGTAGTCCCAGCGTCCGGCGTTCAGGCCGGCGGCGTGGTTGCGCAGCTGGTAGAGGATCTCCTCCATCTCGAACGCGGCGGTGATCGTCTCGATCAGCACGGTGGCGCGGACGGTGCCCTGCGGGATGCCGAGGTGGTCCTGGGCCACCACGAACACGCAGTTCCACAACCGGGCCTCGAGGTGGTTCTCGGTCTTGGGCAGGTAGAAGTACGGACCGATACCGCGCCGCAGCAGCTCCTTGGCGTTGTGGAAGAAGTACAGGCCGAAGTCCACCAGCGACCCGGACATCGGCTCGCCGTCCACCATCAGGTGGTCCTCGTCCAGGTGCCAGCCGCGGGGACGGACGATGATGGTCGGCCGGTCCACCAGCTGCACGCCGCCGAGCTTGTACTCCTTGCCCTCCGGGGAGGTGAAGTCGATCTTGCGGCGGATGGCGTCCTTGAGGTTCACCTGGCCGTTGAGCACGTTCGACCACGACGGCGAGGAGGAGTCCTCGAAGTCGGCCAGCCAGCACTTCGCCCCGGAGTTCAGCGCGTTGATCGTCATCTTGCGGTCCACCGGGCCGGTGATCTCGACCCGGCGGTCCTTCAGCCCGGGCGAGAGCGGGGCGACGCGCCAGGACTCGTCCTCACGGATGGAACGGGTCTCGGTCAGGAAGTCCGGGGTCCACCCCTGGGAGATGCGCTCGCGGATCTCCTGTCGCCGGGCCAGCAGCTCGGCGCGGCGGCCGTTGAACCGGCGGTGCAGCACGGCCAGGAACTCGAGGGCGTCCGGGGTGAGGATCTCCTCCTGCCGCGGCAGGTGGGGTCCGGTGATCGTCACGCCGTTAAGGGTGATGGGCTGGTCGGTGGGGTACATGGTGGTCTCCTTGGGAGTGTGGCCGTTCCGCCCTAGGCGGGGGCCGGAGGAAAAGTGGTTGCTGTGCCCCGGGCTGGTGAGGGGAGAGGAGGGCGACGGCGGCGCCTGTCGGTGGGGCGTCGGCGTCGGGCTGGTGTTCGGGTCCGGTGGGGAAGGCAGGTGGCGGCCGGGCCGGGAGGGCCCGGCCGCCACCGGTGCGTCAGCTCGGCGCGAGGCCGGCCGCGGTGGGGATCAGTGGAACTGTCCGGCCTCGGTGGAGCCGGCCAGCGCCGTGGTGGAGCTGTCGGGGTTGACCGCGGTGGAGATGGCGTCGAAGTACCCGGTGCCGACCTCGCGCTGGTGCTTGGTGGCGGTGTAGCCGCGGGCCTCGTCGGCGAACTCCCGCTCCTGCAGCTCCACGTAGGCGGACATCTGGCGCTCGTTGTACCCCTTGGCCAGGTCGAACATGGAGTGGTTCAGGGCGTGGAAGCCGGCCAGGGTGATGAACTGGAAGGTGTAGCCCATGGCCCCCAGCTCGCGCTGGAACTTGGCGATGGTCTCGTCGTCCAGGTTCTTCCGCCAGTTGAAGGACGGGGAGCAGTTGTACGAGAGCATCTGGTCCGGGAACTCGGACTTGACGGCCTCGGCGAACTTCTTGGCCAGCTCCAGGTCCGGGGTGCCGGTCTCCATCCAGATCAGGTCGGAGTAGGGGGCGTAGGCCTTGGCGCGGGCGATGCAGGGCTCGATGCCGTTGCGCACCTTGTAGAAGCCCTCGGCGGTGCGCTCACCGGTGATGAACTCGGCATCGCGCTCATCCACGTCGGAGGTGATCAGGGTGGCGGCCTCCGCGTCGGTCCGGGCGATGACCACCGAGTTGACGCCGGAGACGTCTGCGGCCAGGCGGGCGGCGTTCAGGGTGCGGATGTGCTGACCGGTCGGGATCAGCACCTTGCCACCCAGGTGACCGCACTTCTTCTCGGAGGCCAGCTGGTCCTCCCAGTGCACCCCGGAGGCACCGGCGGCAATCATGGCCTTCATCAGTTCGTAGGCGTTCAGCGGGCCGCCGAAGCCGGCCTCGGCGTCGGCCACGATCGGGACCAGGTAGTCCTCGACGGTCTGGATGCCCTCGGAGAACTCGATCTGGTCGGCGCGCATCAGGGCGTTGTTGATGCGGCGCACCACGGCCGGGACGGAGTTGGCCGGGTACAGGGACTGGTCCGGGTAGGTGTGGCCGGAGAGGTTCGCGTCAGCGGCGACCTGCCAACCGGAGAGGTAGATGGCGCGCAATCCGGCCTTGACCTGCTGGACGGCCATGTTGCCGGTGAGGGCCCCCAGGGCGTTGGTGAACTTGCCCTCGGCGTGCTCGGTGGTCAGCTGCTCCCAGAGCTTGTCGGAACCGCGGCGGGCCAGGGTGTGCTCCTCCTGGACGCGGCCGCGCAGCTTGACGACGTCCTCAGCGGTGAAGGTGCGCTCGGTGTTGGCCCACCGGGGGTTGTGGTCCCAGTCGTGCTGGAGCTGTTCGGCGGATGCGGGGGTGTTCGGTTCCATGTCGGCTCTCCTGCGAGTCGGGTGTGGACTGTGGCGGTCGAAGTGATGTGGATCGCTTCGTTGACCACCAGTCTTGACCGCGGCAAGCCCCCGTGGGGTGGAGATCGGCGGAAAATTTCACCCCATCTTCACAATGGTCAGAAAGGTGATATCTCGCGCTGAACGAGCCTTGTATCGCTTCTGGCAGGTTCGGATGGGGCCAAAAGTGTCATTCCTTGACAAGGGGGCTCATCGCCGCCTCGCGCCCCCGGGCCCGCGGGCCGGGGCGGGGCGGGGCGGGGCGGGCTCGTCGGAGCGCCAGGCGGGTGCGCGGCAGGAGGATGGGGAGAACTCCCCATCGCGGCCGGGGCGGACCGTTCCTAGACTGTCGAGAGTCGTGGGGCCGGTGAGGCCGTGCCGAGGATGGGAGGGTGGACACCATGGTTGACTACCGGGTGGATGAGGACGGCGCCAACGGCGTCATAGCGGCGACCCGCACACATGCCGGCGAGTTCGAAGCGCTCATCACCGATCTGCGCACCGCCGTGGAGGGCACCGCGGCAGAGTGCCAGAGCACGCTGATCGCCGGTGCCCTCCAGGAGGTCCACGACGGCTACCTCGCGCCCGTGGCGACGATGGCCCACTGGCGCAGCACCAACATCGTCAACGAGGGCCAGAAGATGGTGAACGCCTTCATCGACGGCAACGAGCAGATGGCGGCGGACGCCCGGAGCGAGATCTCGGACGTCCCCTCGAGCTGGGAGGACGCCCAGTGAGTGTCGACCTCGGCGGCCTGCCCGCCTTCCCCGACACGGGAGCACTGCGGGCGGCCGCCCAGGGGATCAGGGATGCGGGGAAGGCGATCTCCGACCGGGCGGACGAGGTCAAGGCCAGTTGGGGCGACATCCAGGCCAACGGGTACATCACGTCGGACACCCTGGACATGGGCACTGTCTATGCTGCCGCCGACCCCGTCGTCGACTACGGCGATGCCGGCAGGTCCGGGACGCGGGCGGTCTACCTGGCCATCGATGCCTACTGCGATGCGATGGACGGGCTGAAGGACGCCTATGACAGTGCGGTCGCGGGGGCCTTGGCCTGCTACGCCGACGTGGCCGACGAGCAGGAGGCCCAAAGCGCGGTCAACGCCGTCGCGCAGCAGATGGCCGAGCTGGAGGAGCAGTGCGCTCACAACATCAGGGCCGTCAACCCGGACACCCCGTACACCCCCGGGCAGTTCGCGGGCCCGGAGGCCGGCGCCACCAGCGCCCTGGTCCAGGAGGCCCTCGAGGGGCACCGGGTCCACAGGTTCACCTTCGACGTCGTGGACACCATCACCGTCACGTCGGTGCGGTACACCGACCTCCAGATCGAGTTCGCGGACGGCAGCAGGCTCCGGTACACGGAACTCGACCTGACCCAGACGAGGGTCGAGACGCGTACCCCGGTCGTCATCGCGGCCGACCTGCCCAACCCGCCCGGATGGGCGAAGTGGGGCGGCCGCTTCCTGGAGGGGGCGGACGTCGTCCTGTCGGCATGGGGCAACTACTCCGAGGAATGGAACCAGGACCTCGTCGAGAACCCGGGGATGACCACGGCAGAGCAGACCGGCAGCGCGGTCAAGTCGGCCACGCTCGGTGCCGGTGGCTCCTTCCTGGGCTCCGCGGGTGGCGCCTGGGGCGGCGCGGCCGCCGGTGCGGCCGTGGGCACCATGGTCGGTGGCCCGGTGGGGACCGTGGTCGGCGGCATCATCGGGGGCGTGGCCGGTGGTATCGCAGGTGGCTGGGGTGGAGAGATCCTGGGCAATACCATTGACAACTGGACGGACGGCGAGGGCTTCGCCGATGGCGTGAAGAACGCCTGGAACAACTTCTGGGGAGGCTGAGTTGTCGGACAACCAGATGATCGCGATCGCCATCACGGGGATCTTCTGCCTGGCGGCACTGTGGTCCGGTGTCATGAGCGCGCGAGCCTATCGGGGGAGCTGGCGCGGGTGGATGGCCATCCACCCCCCGCTCACCCTCTGGGGGCCGCACTGGGGGCTGCTGACCCTGGCGGTCTACTCCGTCACCTCGCTCATCGGCGGGATCCTGCTGGGCCTCGCGCAGGCCGGGGGCTCGTCCTGGATGCAGGTGGCATCCATCGCGGTGCTCATCACGGGCATCGTCGTCGGGATGATCGTCAGCCACGTCCTGCCTGATCGCTGGCGGCCGGAGTGGTATCGACACCAGGCTGTGGGCTCCTCGGTGGGGAGGCGCTGATGGCGGCCGAGTCCGCCCTCGCACTGGAGCAGTGGGGCGTCCGGTGGAGCGTGCCGGCCGACTGGACCGACGTGACGGCCGACGTCGCGATGCCGGGGGTGTCCCGGGTCCTGCGCGGGCCGTCCCGCGAGGGACTCCTCGCGCCCTCGGCCGTGCTGACGGTCCACGACTTTCCGGGGACCATGACCCAGCTGTCCACGGTGAACATCGCGACGTGGTCGGTCCTGTACCCGGACCTCCACGTGCTGTCGGTGGACGAGTTCAGGGGCGGGCGGCGCGTGGAGGCCACGGCCACGCAGGGCGGGATGCACCTGCACTTCACCCACGCCTGCACCGTGGTCGAGGGATACAGCATCGGGCTGACGGTGACGGTCGCCGAGGCGGACGTGCCCGCGCTGGACCGCACCGTCGGTGACATCCTGTCCTCCGTGGAGTACCCCGAGCACGCCGTGGCGCTCGATGCACCCGCTTACGCCTGGGTCCCGGACCGGGCGCCGACGCCCGCCGCCGGCTTCACGGACTCCGGCGGGCAACCCGTGGAACGCCTCGACGACCTCAACCGCCGGCAGTCCTGGGTCTCGGAGGGCCCCGTCCTCGACCGGGACCAGGTGGAACTGCTGCGTCGCCTGATGGACTCCGGCCGGGGCCTGGGCCGCCTCGAGCGCGGCACCTATGCCCGCCAGCTGCAGGCACTCCAGGACGCGCACCTGTGCGATGAGCGCGGCAGGGTGACCCCGGCCGGCTCCACCGTGGTCGCGCCCCTGCGGGACGCCGAGGCCAGCGTGCGCGTGATCACACGGCGGGGATCCCGGACGAGCATCCTGCAGGCGTGGCGTGGAGACCGCGGGGGGACGACCGTCCTGGCGGGCCCGGATGCGGCCGCCCAATGGGCCACGGGCCCGGAACAGCCCCTCGCCGACCGCCAGACGCTGGACATGGTCCAGTCGGGCACGGAGGCAGCGGTGATCGCCGCCTGGGTCGGCGCCGGCCCCACCTGGCCCGTCCTGGACCGGGACGTGACCGTGATGTCCTCGGTCATGACCCGGCTGGCGGAGGGTTCCCCCGTCGAGGCGGACGACCTGCCCGAGTCCCTCCGGGGACGGGACCTGCTGGTGTGGAGCCTGCAGGCCGGACCGGACAAGGCACCGCTGCTCTTCCTGAACATCGACGGCGTGTCACACGCCGAGGTGGTCAGGGAGGTCGACCGGGCCGTCGTGGTCCCCATCAGCAGCCGCAACCTCTACCGCAGGATCAGGATGCTCCTGGAGCCGGGACTGGGCACGCGGCAGCGGTAGGCCGGTGCATTCCGGAGCGCCTCACGCCGGTGGGCCGGACGTGGAACTCCCGGCGGCCAGGTCGCGGGCGAAGTCCTCGTGGCCGGGGAAGTCGATGATCCGGCGCGGCTTCCGGCTGGCGACCGTCGGCTGGACGGGGGCGAGGGTGCCGCCGATGGCCAGCGCGGAGTCGAGGTCGGGGGCCCCGGCGAGGGCACGGAACTGGGCCCAGGTGGGCGGCATCAGCTGGTGGACGCCGGCGCGGAAGTCCTGCAGGGCCGTCGTCGCGGTGGTCCACCGACTGTCCGCGCCCTCGAAGGACAGGGTGCCCGGTTCCTGCCCGTGGGGCAGGGCGGCCAGGAAGAAGTAGGTGTCGTAGCGCCGGGGTTCGCCCTCCGGGGTGACCCAGCGGGACAGTGCACGCAGTCCACCGGCGTCCGGCTGGAGGCCGTGCTCGGCCAGCAGGGTGGCGAAGTCGAGCTCGTGGTCCTCCACCCGTCGGCGGGCATCGTCCGGGAGCCCGGCCAGGGTGCCGCCGTCCACCGGGCGCCCGTCCCGGTGCCGGGCCAGCAGCACCCCCGTCTCCTCGAAGGTCTCGCGCACGACGCCGGCCAGCACCATCCCCGCGGTGTCCGGTTCCAGTCGCAGCCGGTGGCCCCAGTCGACCAGGTCGGTGCCGGCCCAGAAGTCCGCCGGCAGCTCGTCGGCGGCGTCGATGCGCCCGCCGGGGAAGGCGGAGACCCCCGCGCTGAAGGCCAGGGCGGTGTGCCGGGTGATGGTGAAGACCTCCGGGGCCGGGGAGCCCGTACCGGGCCTCAGGAGCAGGACCGTGGCCGCCCGGGGGATTCCCGGGGTCGTCGGTGCATCGGAGCGGTGCTGGGCGGAGGAGGGCATGGGCTCAGGGTAGGCGGTCAACCGGTCAGGGCCCGCCAGGCCATCGATGCCAGGACGTCTATGACGTCGGATCCCTCCGACCCGTCCGACCTGTCCGTCCCGTCGGGGGCGTCTGACCCGCCCGCCCCGTCGGCGTCGGGTGCGCCGGGTGCGCCGTCCGGGCGGTGGGCCGCGGGTGTGCGTGCCGGTCCCCCGGCGCTGTGCGGGGTCGAGTTGAGCAGGCCGAAGGTGGCCATCAGGCGGATCTGGCGCTCGCCGTCGTCGAGGTCCGGGCGCAGCCCGGCCAGGGGCCCGTCCCAGGACTGGACGTACTCGCGCTGCAGGCGGCGCACACGCCGGTTGTCCTCGGGTGCCAGGGCCGGCAGCTCGCGGTCCTGCAGACGGATGACGTCCGGATCCGAGGTGGCGAAGTCCAGGTGGAACCGGATGAGCCGCTCGAGGGTCTCGCCGGGCTCGTGCTCGCTGTCGAGGATCTCCCGCCCACCGGCCAGCAACCGTTCGGAGACGTCCACGAGGATCTCGGCCAGCAGGGCGTCCTTGCTGGAGAAGTGCTTGTACAGGGCCGGTCCGCTCATGCCGACGGCCTCACCGAGCTCCCCGGTGGACACGGCTGCGAAGCCGCGCTCGGCGAACAGGTGGGCGGCCGAGCGGATCAGCGCGGCCCGCCGGTTCGCCTTCTGGGTGGCCCTCCAGGTTGCGGTCATGATGTCCTCCCCGTCGACTGGTCTGGATCAATGATAGACAATTTCAGTTAGAGACCAGTAACCTGAATTCCGGGCCGCGCTCGTGACCGACGAGGCGTGGCCCACACGAGAAGTCCGACAACGTTCTCCCGAAGGGCGGCTCCTGCTGATGTCGACCACGTACCCCGACCTGATCGCCGAGCTGAGACAGCGGCGTGCCGACGCCGCGCTCGGTGGTCCCCAGGCCTCGCGCGAGCGGCACCTGGCCCGCGGCAAGATGCTCGCGCGGGACCGCATCGACGCCCTGCTGGATGAGGGCAGCCCCTTCCTGGAGGTGGCCCCGCTGGCCGGGTTCGAGCTCTACGGCGGCGACGCCCCGTCCGGGGGAGTGGTGGCCGGGATCGGACTGGTCCACGGCCGTCACGTCATGGTGGTCGCCAACGACGCCACCGTCAAGGGCGGGACGTACTACCCGATCACGGTGAAGAAGCACCTGCGGGCCCAGGAGATCGCCGCGGAGAACCGGTTGCCCTGCATCTACCTGGTGGACTCCGGCGGCGCGTTCCTGCCGATGCAGGACGAGGTCTTCCCGGACCGGGACCACTTCGGCCGCATCTTCTACAACCAGGCCCGGATGTCCCGGGACGGCATCCCGCAGATCGCCGCGGTCATGGGCTCCTCGACCGCCGGCGGCGCCTACGTTCCGGCGATGAGCGACGAGACCGTGATCGTGCGCAACCAGGGCACCATCTTCCTCGGCGGTCCCCCGCTGGTGAAGGCCGCCACGGGAGAGGTCGTCACCGCCGAGGACCTCGGAGGCGGTGAGGTGCACTCGAAGGTCTCCGGCGTGACCGACCACCTGGCCGAGAACGACGAGCACGCGGTGCAGATCGTGCGGGACATCGTGGCCACCCTGCCCGACAGCCCGGCCCTGCCCTACGAACCGGCCGCGGTGACCGGGCCGGAGAAGTCCCCGGAGACCCTCACCGACGTGGTCCCCGTGGAGCTGACCACGCCCTATGACGCGCGGGAGATCATCGCCCGGACCATCGACGCCGGCAGCTTCCACGAGTTCAAGCGCGAGTACGGGACCACCCTGGTCACCGGCTTCGCCCGCGTCCACGGGCACCGGGTGGGCATCCTGGCCAACAACGGCGTCCTGTTCGGCGAGTCCGCCCTCAAGGGGGCCCACTTCATCGAGTTGTGCGACCAGCGGAAGATCCCGCTGCTGTTCCTGCAGAACATCACCGGGTTCATGGTGGGGCGGGAGTACGAGTCCGGCGGCATCGCCAAGCACGGCGCCAAGATGGTCAACGCTGTGGCCACCACCTCCGTGCCCAAGCTGACCGTCGTGGTCGGCGGGTCGTTCGGCGCCGGCACCTACTCGATGTGCGGCCGGGCGTACTCCCCGCGCTTCCTGTGGCTCTGGCCGGGGGCGCGGGTGTCCGTGATGGGCGGGCCCCAGGCCGCCTCCGTGCTCTCCACCGTCCGCCGCGACCAGATCGAGGCCGGCGGCGGCACCTGGAGCGCCGAGGAGCAGGCCGAGTTCGAACGGCCCACGCGTGAGCAGTACGAACACCAGGGCAGCCCCTACTACTCCACCGCACGGCTCTGGGACGACGGGATCATCGAGCCCGCCCAGACCCGGGACGTCGTCGGCCTCGCGCTCGACGTGGTCATGCGGTCCCCCGATCCGTCAACCCCGGCGCCGGGCTACGGCGTCTTCAGGATGTGAGCCGCATGTTCTCGAAAGTGCTGATCGCCAACCGCGGCGAGATCGCCTGCCGCATCATCCGCACCCTCCGGTCCCTGGGCATCCGGTCGGTGGCGGTGTACTCCGACGCCGACGCCGGCGCGCGCCACGTGCAGCTGGCCGACAGCGCCGTGCGCCTCGGTCCGCCACCGGCCGCCCAGAGCTACCTGGACATCGGGGCCGTGATCGAGGCCGCCCGGTCCACCGGCGCCGAGGCCATCCATCCCGGGTACGGCTTCCTCGCCGAGAACGCCACGTTCGCGCAGGCCTGTGAGGACGCCGGCCTGGTCTTCATCGGCCCGAGGGCGGGGTCCATCCAGGTCATGGGGGACAAGATCACCGCCAAGAACGCGGTCCAGCAGCGCGGCGTGCCCACTGTCCCGGGCATCGCGAAGCCGGGCATGACGAACGAGGAGCTGGCCGCCGCGGCCGGGGACGTCGGCTATCCGCTGCTCATCAAGCCCTCCGCAGGCGGAGGCGGCAAGGGCATGCACGTGGTCGAGTCGGCGGACCAGCTGGCCTCGTCCCTGGATGCCGCCCGGCGCGAGGCCGCCGCGAGCTTCGGGGACGACACCCTGTTCCTGGAGCGCTACGTCCTCACCCCGCGCCACATCGAGGTCCAGGTGCTGGCGGACGAGCACGGCAACGTCATCCACCTCGGCGAGCGCGAGTGCTCCCTGCAGCGCCGCCACCAGAAGGTCATCGAGGAGGCGCCCTCGCCGCTGCTGGACGAGGCCACGCGCGCACGCATCGGACAGGCCGCCTGCGACACAGCCCGGTCGGTGGACTACCGGGGTGCGGGCACCGTCGAGTTCATCGTCCCCGCGGACTCCCCCGACGAGTTCTTCTTCATGGAGATGAACACCCGGCTGCAGGTCGAGCACCCGGTCACCGAGGAGGTCACGGGGGTCGACCTGGTCGAACAGCAGCTGCGCATCGCCGCCGGCGAGGTCCTGGACCTGGCCCAGGAGGACATCGTCCTGACGGGCCATTCCATCGAGGCGCGCGTCTACGCCGAGGACCCGGCCGCCGGGTTCCTGCCCACCGGCGGCACCGTGGAACACGTCCGGCACCCCGCCGGGGACGGCGTGCGGGTGGACACCGCCATCGAGGACGGCCTCGTGGTCTCCGTGGACTACGACCCCATGCTGGCCAAGGTCATCACGTGGGGCCGGGACCGCGAGGAGGCCCGCCGCCGGATGGTCACGGCCCTCGAGGACACGGCCATCGTCGGCTTCACCACCAATGTCGAGTTCCTGCGCGCGCTGCTGGAATTGCCCGATGTCGTCGCCGGTCGGCTCGACACCGGGCTGATCGCCCGTGAGCTGGACGCCATCGGCTTCGCGGTGCCCACCGAACGGGACGTCCAGGAGGTCGCCCTGCTGATGGACGCGGCCCGCGGGACCGACGCCGGCCCGTGGCGCCGGCGCGACGGATGGCGGCTGGGCGCCCCGGCGCCCCGGCAGATCCGCCTGGCCGCGCCGGACGGCACGACGCACACGGTGCGGCTGGCCGGGCCCGTGGACTCCCCGGTCGTGGTCACCGACCGCGGCGAGCTGCCCGCCCAGGTGCGCCGGCACGGGCACTGGGCCACCGTGACGATCGACGGTGTCGGCCGCAGCTTCACGGCCGTCGTCGGGCCCGACGGGGTGCAGCTGAACCGCGAGGGCGCCCTGTTCGACATCCGGCGCGAGCGCACGGAGCACGGGGTCGACGCGGAGGCCAGTTCGGACCCCACCCTGGTCTCCCCGATGCCCGGCACCGTCCTGCTCACCCCCGCCGCCGACGGTGACGTGGTGGCCGAGGGGGACCCGGTGATCGTCGTCGAGGCGATGAAGATGGAACACGTCATCCGCTCGACCGTGACCGGCACGGTGCGGCTGCACGCCGGCGTCGGGGACGCCGTGAGCCGCGACCAGGTGCTGGCCGTCATCACCGTCGAGGACGGTGCCGACGGGCGCGCGGACGCGAACTGGGACGACGAGAAGGTCGAGGAGGCCTCATGACCGGCAGGCGGATCGAGCAGCGCGGGCTGTACTTCGACGAGATGGAGGAGGGGGCGGTCTACGTCCACGCCCCGGGGCGCACCGTCACCGAGGCGGACAACGTCCTGTTCACCACGCAGACCATGAACACCCAGTCCCTGCACCTGGACGCCGCCTGGTCCGCCGGCACGGAGTTCGGGGAACCGCTGGTCAACAGCATGTTCACCCTCTCCACGCTGGTGGGGCTGTCCGTCGCCCAGTTGACCCAGGGCACGATCGTGGCGAACCTGGGCTTCTCCGAGGTGACCTTCCCGGCCCCGGTGCGGCACGGGGACACGCTCTACGCCGAGACGCTGATCGCCGCCAAGCGCCGGTCGACGTCCCGGCCGCACCAGGGGATCGTGGAGTTCCACCACACCGCGCGGAACCAGGACGGGACCGTGGTGGCCGTGGCCAAGCGGTCCACGCTGATGCAGGTGTCGCCGGCGGCACTGGCCGGTGAGGGTGGTGCGGGTGGTCGGAGCGCCGGTGCCCCGGACCCGGCGGCCGGGACGGCGTCCGCGGACGGACTGGCACCGGGAGGCGCGGCATGAGCGGCGCGCACCCGGGCCCGGCGATCCTGTTCTGCCCGGCCGACCGGCCCGACCGCTATGCCAAGGCCGCTGCCGCGGCCGACGCCGTGATCATCGACCTCGAGGACGCCGTCGCCCCGGCGGACAAGGACACCGCGCGGGAGCACGTCGCGGCCTCGTCCCTGGACCCGGAGTCCACGATCGTCCGGGTCAATCCCGTCGGGACGCTCGAGCACGACCTGGACCTGGCGGCCCTCGAGGGCGGGCCGTACCGCCTGCTGATGCTGGCCAAGACGGAACACGCCGGGCAGCTCGACCACCTGCAGGAGGCCGGGTACCGGGTCATCGCGCTGTGCGAGACGGCGGCCGGCGTGGAGAACGCGGCCGAGATCGCCCGGCACCCGGCCGTGGTGTCCCTGATGTGGGGCGCCGAGGACCTGGTGGCCTCCATGGCCGGCCGTTCCAGCCGGTTCGCGGAGGGGCAGCACCGGGGCCGGTACCGGGACGTCGCCCGGTACGCCCGCTCGCGGGTGCTGATCGCCGCGAACGCCGCCGGCAAGGTGGCGGTGGACTCGGTGTTTCTCGACATCCCGGACCTGGACGGGCTGCGGGCCGAGGCCGAGGACGCCGCGGCGTCCGGATTCGCCGCCACCGCCTGCATCCATCCCTCGCAGGTGGCCGTCATCCGCGAGTCCTACGCCCCGGGTGATGAGGAACTGGAGTGGGCCCGGGCGGTGCTGGCCGAGGCCCAGCACCAGCCGGGGGTGTTCCGGTTCCGGAACCGGATGGTGGACGAGCCGGTGCTGCGCCAGGCACGGCGGATCGTGGGCTGAACCGGGGCGGTGCGGCGTGGTCAGTCCTTGACGATGACCACGACCTTGCCCACGGCCGTCCGGTCCTCGATGGAGGCCAGCGCCTCCGCCGCGCGTTCCACCGGGTAGACGTGGTCGACCACCGGGTGCAGGGAACCGGCGTCCAGCAGGTCCTGCACCCCCCGCTGGACGCGCGCGAGGGTCCCCGGGCGCTCGCCCTCCATCCCGTCCATCGCCATGCCCCTCAGCGTGAGGTTGCGCAGCAGCAGGCGGTTCGTCCTGATCTCCGGGATGGTCCCGCTCGCGAACCCGACGACGACACCGGTGCCGCCGATCCGCAGTGCCCGGACGGCGTCGAGGAACCCCTCGCCGCCGACCATGTCGACGAAGCCCTGCACGCCGTGCCCCGCGGTCAGCGAGCGGACCTCCTCGAGCCAGGGACCGGTGGAGCGGAGGACGTGCGTGGCACCGGCGGACCGGGTGATCCGTTCCTTCTCATCCGAGGACACCAGGGCGATCGTCGAGATGCCCTGGGCCCGGGCGATGTCCAGGACGGCCGTGCCGACACCCCCGGCGGCACCCGTCACGAGCACCGTTCCGCCCGGACACACCTCCGTGCCCTCGAGGGCGTACAGGGCGGTGGAGTAGTTCATCTGGACCCCGGCGGCGTGGACGAAGTCCATGCCCTCCGGGATCCGGACCAGGTAGTCCTCCAGCGCCAGCGCGCGCTCGGCCAGCCCGCCGTGCCAGACGGAGCCCGCCACCCGGTCCCCGGGGCGGAAGGCGGAGTCCGCGGGGGCCTCGAGCACGACGCCGGCCACCTCGCTGCCCGCGATGTACGGTGCCTCGAGACGGTGCTGGTACTTCCCCCGTGTCTGCAGGGGGTCGATGAAGGACAGCCCCGCGGCATGCACGTCCACCAGGATCCTGCGGCCGCCGGCCCGGTCGTGGGCCCCCGACGGCTCGGGCACGTCCCGGAGCGTCGCGACCGCCGGGCCGCTCAACTCCGGGATGACGACGGCCCTCACGACTCCGCCGCCTCCTGGCGCAGCAGGGCGTCGGTGTACTCCACGGCGGTCTGCGCGCCACCCGAGGCGACCGCGGCAGGCGAGGAGCCGCCGTCGGGGTGGACGTCGGCCTCCCGCCGGCGGAGCTCGACGCGGCGGATCTTGCCGGAGACCGTCTTGGGCAGGTCGTGGAACTCCAGGCGGCGGATGCGCTTGTAGGGCGCCAACGAGTCCCGGCAGTGCTGCAGGATCGCCCGGGCGGTCTCCTCGGTGGGTTCCCAGCCCTCGGCGAGCTGGACATAGGCCTTGGGAACGGCGAGCCGGATGGGATCCGGCGAGGGGACCACGGCGGCCTCGGCGACCGCCGGGTGCTCGATGATCGCCGACTCCAGCTCGAACGGGGACAACCGGTAGTCGGAGGCCTTGAAGACGTCGTCGTTGCGGCCGACATAGGTGATGATGCCGTCCGCGTCCCGGGAGACCAGGTCACCGGTGTGGTAGACACCGTCCCGGAACGCCTCGGCCGTGCGCTCGGGATCCCCCCAGTACCCCGTGGTCAGCCCGACCGGGCGGGGGTCCAGGCGCAGGCAGAGCTCGCCGACCTCGGCGGACTCCTCGCCCGTGTCCGGGTCGATCAGCACGACGTCGTACCCCGGCAGCGGACGGCCCATGGCCCCCGGCCGCACGGGCTGGCCCGGGGTGTTGGCCACCTGCAGGGTGGACTCGGTCTGGCCGAAGCCATCCCGGATCTGGGTGCCCCAGGCCTTCTCCACCTGGGCGATAACCTCGGGATTGAGGGGCTCGCCGGCCGCCACGATCTTGGTGGGCGGGTTCTCCAGCTGGGTCAGGTCGGCCTGGATCAGCATGCGCCAGACGGTGGGCGGCGCGCAGAAGCTGGTGACGCCCTCCCGGTCCATCTGGTGCATCAGGGCCTTGGCGTCGAACCGGCCGTAGTTGTAGAGGAACACGGTGGCCTCGGCGATGAAGGGGGCGAAGAAGTTGGACCAGGCGTGCTTGGCCCAGCCGGGCGAGGCCACGTTGAGGTGCACGTCGCCGGGCTCGAGGCCGATCCAGTACATCGTGGACAGGTGGCCCACCGGGTAGGACGTGTGCGTGTGCTCGACGAGCTTGGCCTTCGAGGTGGTGCCGGAGGTGAAGTACAGCAGCATCGTCTCATCGGCCCGGGTGGGCTCGTCGAGGCCGAAGGAGGTGGGCGCGGTGAACGAGTCGCGCCAGTCGTGCACGGGCCGGGCGGGGGACCCGCCGTCGGGCCGTGCACCGATCTGCACCAGCTGGAAGTCACCGGGGACCGTGTCGAACTTGGCCGCCTCCGTCCCGTTGGTGACCACCCAGGAGGCCTGACCGCGCGCGACCCGGTCGGCGAGGTCGGCCGGGCCGAGCATCACGGTGGAGGGGATCACGGGTGCGCCGATCCGGATGCAGGCCAGCATTACCTCCCACAACTCGACCTGGTTGCCCAGCATGACGATGACGTGGTCTCCACGGCGCACCCCGATCCCGCTCAGCCAGGCGGCGACCTGCGTGGACCGTTCCGCCAGGTCACGGTAGGTCCGGCGCTCGCTGGTGCCGTCCTCACCGGTGATCACGAGGGCGGGCTGACCGCCGCGATCCCCCGCGGCCACGTGGTCGATCCAGTCCGAGGCGAAGTTGAAGTGCTCGAACCTGGGCCAGGCGAAGGTCTGGTGTGCCGTGTCCGGATCGGTGCGACAGGCGAGGAGCTGGTCGCGGGACTGGCGGAAGAGCTCGGCGGGGGACTGTGCGGTCATGGGATACCTCTCGGAGCCTGACAAGCGCGAATCACCGTCAGCAGACGCGTGTTCGGGAGTCCGTCGTGGGTGGAATGTGACCCAGACTACAGTCCCTTACTCGGAAGACCTAGTATTCAGTTGGAAGTCCTAGTAAGTTGGCGCGCAGACCCACACGAGATGATTCCCGTCCGCCGACGGGCAAGGAGAGCACGCATGAGGATTGTGGTTTTGGCCAAGCAGGTTCCGGATACCTGGTCCGATCGGAAGATCGACCTGGAGTCGGGGATGCTGGACCGGGCGGCCTCGGAGCCGGTGCCGGATGAGATCAATGAGCGGGCCCTGGAGAACGCGCTGCAGTTCAAGGACGGGCACCCGGACGCGGAGATCGTGGTCCTGGTGATGGGGCCCGAGGATGCCACGAAGACGCTGCGGAAGCTGCTGTCCATGGGCGCCGATTCGGCCGTGCTGGTGACGGACGCGTCCCTGGCGGGGTCGGACATGGTGCAGACCGCCAGGGTGCTGGCCGCGGCGATCGAGAAGATCGGCGGTGTGGACCTGGTGGTGGCCGGCAACGAGGCCACCGACGGCCGGGGCGGGATGATCCCGGCCATGGTCGCCGAGGTCCTGGGACTGCCGGTGCTGCCGGGCCTGGACATGATCGAGATCGCCGCGGACCGGGTCTCCGGCACGGCGGGCGTGGACGGGGGAACGTTGCAGGTCTCGTCCTCGCTGCCTGCCGTGGTGTCGGTGACCGAGAAGACGGCCGAACCGAGGTTCCCGAACTTCAAGGGGATCATGGCCGCGAAGAAGAAGCCGCTGCAGACCTGGTCGCTGGCGGAGCTGGGCATCCAGGCCGGGCCGGAGGCCGCCTCGGTGCGGTCGGTGATGGTCTCGGCCACGGCGCGACCGCCGAAGCAGGCCGGTCCGAAGGTTGCCGACGACGGCACCGCCGCATCCCAGCTGGCCGAGTTCCTGGCCGCCCACCGGCTCATCTGAGTTCGCCGGCGAAGTCCTCCCCGAAGACCAGAACACGTGACGAGCTGAAGGAAGCACGCAGATGTCGAACGTTGGAAATGTCCCAGTCCTGATCGAGACCACCAGTGAGGGCGCCCCGAAGTCCACCGCGGCGGGTCTGCTCGGGGCCGCCGCGCAGATCGGTGTCCCGGTCGCGGTGGCCGTGACCGTCCCGGGGGCGGCCGGCACGCTGGCGGCGGACCTGGGCGCACTGGGCGCGGCCCAGGTGTACCTCGCCGAGTCCGAGACGGCGGCCACCGAGCTGGGTTCCGCCCAGGTCGGCGCCCTGGCCGATGCCGTCCAGGCCTACCAGGCCCCGGTGGTGCTGCTCTCGGCCACGAACGACTCCAAGGCCGTGGCCGGCCGGCTGGCGATCGTGGCCGGCGGGTCCGTGGCCGCGGACGCCGTTGGCATCTCCTATGACGAGGAGGGCCAGGAGGTCATCGCCACGCACGCGGTGTTCGGCGGGGACTTCACCACCGAGTCCACCGTGGAGGGCGGGTTGATGATCGCCACCATCCGTCCCGGGTCGATCGAGGCCCGGGCCGAGGCCGTGGCGGCCCCCGAGGTCAGGACCGCGGCCGTCTCGACGACCACTGCCCGGGGCGCGAGCATCGACTCCGTGGACGAGGCCCCGGCCTCCACCGGTCGCCCGGCGCTGCGCGGGGCTAAGACCGTGGTCTCCGGTGGCCGCGGGGTCGGGTCCAAGGAGGCCTTCAGCGTGGTCGAGGACCTCGCCGACGCCCTCGGCGCCGCCGTGGGCGCCTCCCGCGCGGCCGTGGATGCCGGGTACGTGCCGCAGTCCTACCAGGTCGGCCAGACCGGGGTGACGGTGACCCCGGAGCTGTACGTGGCCCTGGGCATCTCCGGTGCCATCCAGCACCGCGCCGGGATGCAGACGGCCAAGACCATCGTGGCGATCAACAAGGACGAGGACGCCCCGATCTTCGAGGTCGCCGACTTCGGCGTCGTCGGTGACGTCTTCAAGGTCGTCCCCCAGCTGATCGAGGAGATCAACAACCGCCGCAACTGACGCCTGGCGCGTCCTGCGCCCCGGGGTGCGGGACGCGTACCCGGGACGGAGCCCCACCCAACCCCCCACGCCGTGACCATCCCCGCGAAGGACTGAGACGCCTCATGAGTACCGAGCAGAACCCGGGACCGCGCACGGTCCGGCGCCGCATGGCCGGTTACACCCCGCCGGCGCCGCGATCCGGGGAGCCGGACACCGCCCCCGACGTGTCGATGACGGCCGCCACCCCGTCCCCGCCACCCGCGGCAGGGGCGACAGGGGTGACGCCGGCTCGCCAGGAACCGGCCGCACGGTCCGGAGGGGACCCTGTAGTGGAGGCCGCGACACCTCCCGAGGGTGAGCCCCAGGCGCAGCCTGCCACGGCGACGGCCGCGGGCCCCACCCGCAAGCGCCGCATGGGCAGTACGCCCGCTCCTCCGCCCTCTGCCGTGCAGGCCCCGGCGCCCGCGTCTGAGGCCCGCGTGAGTGCTTCCGACACCCCGGTTGCCGAGACCTCCTCCCCGCACGACGCATCCCTCGCCATCGGGGGTGGCCACGGGACCGGTGAACCCGCGCCTGCTCCGGCGCGCAGGCGCCGCATGGGCGGCGCCCCGGCGGCGCGGTCTGCTGAGGCCGTGCCACCGGGGGGCCAGGACGGGGGGACGTCGTCCGCAGCCCCCGACGCCCCGGCCCCCGGCTCCCCGGCCCCCGCGGGTGACGCGCCGTCCACTGCGGCTGCCCCCGCTCCGAAGCGCCGGATGGGTGGTGCTCCTGCAGCCCAGGCCACCACGGCGTCGGCTTCGACGGCGCCCAGCGCCCCGGGACCCGAGGCCACCGGTGCTGCGCCCCGCAGGCGGATGGGTGGCGCCCCCGGTGCCGACGGGGCGAGCGCTCCCGCCGTCACCACCGACGGAGCGCCCACGCGTCAGCGCATGGGGGGCGCCCCCGCCCGTGACCCCGAACCTGCATCCGCGAACCCCATCCGTGCTGCCGCCACCCCGGCCGCGGCACCCGCGGCCTCCACGCCCTCCGGCGCTGCCCCCTCGGTCCCGTCGGGTCGGGCGGGGACGCCGGGTCCGGCGGGGGCAGCCACCCCGGTGAAGTCGGAGCGTCCGTGGGTGCGCCCGGTGGTGATCACCGCTGCCCTGGTGGTGGTGGCCCTGGCCGTGGTGCTCGGGGCCCGGTGGCTGCGCACTCTGGAGGGCGTGCAGGAGTTCATCGCCACCTATGACGGGCACGCCTCCCAGCCGGCCACCGCGCCGGCGGGCATGCCCTGGTGGCTGGGCTGGCAGCACTTCTTCAACATGTTCCTCATCGTGCTGATCATCCGCACCGGACTGCAGGTGCGCACCGAGCGCAAGCCCCCCGGGTACTGGACCGCCAAGAAGGACTCCTTCTTCTCCCCGAAGGGCAACACCCCCAAGAAGGTCTCCCTGTCCCAGTGGCTGCACCAGTCCCTGGACGTGCTCTGGGTCCTCAACGGGATCATCTTCGTGGTCCTGCTCTTCGCCACCGGGCACTGGATGCGGATCGTGCCCACCAGTTGGGATGTGTTCCCCAACATGGTCTCGGGGGCGATCCAGTACGCCTCCCTGGACTGGCCCACCGAGAACGGCTGGGTGCACTACAACGCCCTGCAGGTGATGGCCTATTTCACCACCGTGTTCATCGCCGCCCCGCTGGCGATCATCTCCGGGCTGCGGTTCTCCACCTGGTGGCCCGAGCGCGCCGAGAAGCTCACCAAGGCCTACCCGGTGGAGTGGGCGCGGGCGGTGCACTTCCCGGTGATGCTCTACTTCGTGGCCTTCACGATCGTGCACGTGTTCCTGGTGTTCTTCACCGGGGCGCTGCGGAACCTGAACCACATGTACACCTCCCGGGACGTCGTGGACTGGTGGGGCCTGGTGATCTTCCTGGTCTCGCTGGTCGTGATCGCCGCCGCGTGGTTCCTCACCCAACCGATGTTCACCACCCCGATCGCCGCCCGCACCGGCAAGATCTCCAAATAGTCCGGCCCGACACCCCTGGGCCGCACGGAGAAAGGACTGCAGTCATGTACCAGATCACCGAGGACCAGCGCGCGCTCGTCGACGCCGTGCGAGACTTCGCCACCGAGCGGATCGCTCCCCATGCCCTGGACTGGGACGCCGAGAAGCACTTCCCGGTCGACGTGCTGGCCGAGGCCGGCGAGCTCGGCCTGGGCGGCATCTACGTGGGCGAGGAGCACGGGGGCGCCGGGCTGGACCGCAAGGACGCCGTCCTGATCTTCGAGGAGCTCGCCAAGGCGGATCCGGCGCTGTCGGCCTACATCTCCATCCACAACATGGTGGTGTGGATGATCGACTCCTTCGGCACGGACGAGCAGCGCGCCCGATGGGTCCCCGACCTCGTGACCATGCAGCACCTCGGCAGCTACTGCCTGACCGAGCCCGGGGCCGGCTCGGACGCGGCCTCGCTGACCACCCGGGCCGTGCGGGACGGTGACGACTACGTCCTCAACGGCGTGAAGCAGTTCATCTCCGGGGCCGGCACGTCCGAGTACTACGTGGTGATGTGCCGGACCGCGGACACCGGTGCCAAGGGCATCTCCACGCTCGTGGTCCACAAGGACACCCCCGGTCTGTCCTTCGGTCCGAACGAGAAGAAGATGGGCTGGAACACCCAGCCGACCCGCCAGGTGATCTTCGAGGACGCCCGCGTCCCGGTGGCCCATCGCCTGGGGGAGGAGGGCGACGGGTTCCACATCGCCATGAAGGGACTCAATGGCGGGCGCATCAATATCGGCGCGTGCTCCCTCGGCGGCGGGCAGGCCGCCCTGGAGAAGGCCACCGCCTACCTCAAGGAGCGCACCGCCTTCGGCGCCCCGCTGACCACCAAGCAGTCCCTCGTGTTCGACCTGGCGGACATGGCCACCGACCTGGAGGCGGCCCGCACGTTCCTGATGCGGGCGGCCGACGCGCTCGACCGCAAGGACCCCGACACCGTGCGATTGTGCGCCATGGCCAAGAAGGTGGCCACGGACACCGGGTTCGATGCGGCGAACAAGTCACTGCAACTCCACGGCGGGTACGGCTACCTGCACGAGTACGGGGTGGAGAAGATCGTCCGGGACCTACGGGTCCACCAGATCCTGGAGGGCTCCAACGAGATCATGCGATTGATCGTCGGCCGCATGCTGGTCGACGCCTGAGACACCCCCAGAGGACCGGGCCGGCACCGGTCCGGTCCGGAGGAAAGGAAACCATGAGCACCGACGCATCGTCGCCGACGTCACCGGCACAACCGGCAGGACCCGAGGTGATCGTCCGCCGGGCGGGTCACCTGGGCCATATCGTCCTGAACCGGCCGAAGGCCCTGAACGCCATCACGCCCGGCATGGTGGACACGGTCCGCGCCGCCCTGGACGAGTGGCGCCAGGACGACGGCGTCCGGACCGTCCTGGTCTCGGGGGCGGGGGAACGGGGGCTGTGTGCCGGCGGTGACATCGTCAACCTGCACCGCACCGTGACGGAGGGCCACCCGCAGGACGCCGACCACTTCTTCGACATCGAGTACACGATGAACGGGGAGATCGCGGACTACCCGAAGCCCTTCGTGGCGTTCATGGACGGGATCGTGCTGGGCGGCGGCGTCGGGATCTCCGCCCACGGCTCCCACCGGATCGTCACCGAACGGACCCGGCTGGGCATGCCGGAGACGGGTATCGGCTTCTTTCCCGACGTCGGCGGGTCCTGGCTGCTGGCCCACGCCCCGTCCGGTTTCGGCACCCACATGGCCCTGACCTCCCAGCACGTCACGGGCGCGGACGCCGTCGAGCTGGGCTTCGCCGACCACTTCGTGCCGTCGGAGGCGCTGCCGGACCTGGCCCGCGCGCTCGAGACACGGGAGGCCGACGAGGCGATCGCCGCCGTCGCGACCGAGGCCCCGCCCGCGCCGCTGCTCCAGCACCGCCGGTGGATCCAGTCCGCGTATGCCGCCGGCACGGCCGAGGAGATCGTCGCGGCGCTGGAGGCCGATGGTGACCCGGCCGCCGCGGAGGCGGCCGCGCAGATCCGGGCCAAGTCGCCGACGTCGGTCAAGGTCACCCTTGAGCTGGTGCGGCGGGCGGCGCAGATGCCCTCCGTGCACGAGGTGCTGGACCAGGACCGCCGGGTGGCCCGCCACCTGATCCGCAGTGCCGACATGAGCGAGGGCATCCGCGCCCAGCTCGTGGACAAGGACCGCAACCCCCGCTGGAGTCCGGCGACCCTGGAGGACGTCCGCGACGAGGACGTCGCCGCCGTCTTCGAGCCGGCCGGCACGGACCATCAGACCCGCACCCAGGCCGTCAAGGAGGCCCTGTCATGACCGAGAACACCGCCGCATCCGGTGCCCTGCCGGACATCGCCTTCATCGGACTGGGGAACATGGGCGGCCCGATGGCCGCGAACCTCGTGAAGGCCGGTTACCACGTGACCGGCTTCGACCTGGTCCCGGAGGCCCTCGAGAAGGCCCGGGCCGCCGGGGTGCAGATCGCCGGTTCCGGGCCCGACGCCGTGCGCGAGGCCGACCTGGTGATCACCATGCTGCCCGCCGGGCGTCATGTCCTGGGCGCCTACCAGGGCAGGGACGGTTCCGACGGCGGCGAGCCCGTCGAGGGCCTGCTGGCCGCGGCCCGGCCCGGAACGCTGTTCATCGACTGCTCCACCATCGCGGTGGAGGACGCCCGGACCATGCACGAGATCACGACGGCGGCCGGTCACCGGTCCCTGGACGTTCCCGTCTCGGGTGGCACCGTGGGCGCCGAGGCCGGGACCCTGGCCATGATGGTCGGCGGGTCCGCGGAGGACTATGCGCAGGCCCTGCCCGTCCTGGAGGTCGTCGGGCGCCGCGTGGTGCACTGCGGCGAGGCCGGCGCCGGTCAGGCCGCCAAGGTCTGCAACAACATGATCCTGGGCGTGTCCATGATCGCGGTGTCCGAGGCGTTCGTGCTGGGTGAGAAGCTCGGCCTGAGCAACGAGGCCCTGTTCGACGTGGCCTCCAACGCGACCGGCCAGTGCTGGGCGCTGACGACCAACTGCCCGGTGCCCGGTCCCGTGCCCACCTCGCCGGCGAACCGGGACTTCAGGCCCGGGTTCACCGGGGCGCTCATGGCCAAGGACCTCGGCCTGGCCCGCCACGCCATCGAGGCCACCGGCACCGAGAGCCGCATGGGGCTGCTCGCCGCGGAGATCTACGAGGCCTTCGGGGCCGGCGAGGGCGCCACCAAGGACTTCTCCGCGATCATCCAGCAGATCCGCGAGCACTCGGGCGCGGCGTCCGGAGCCTCCGGGGCCTGAACGCCGCCGGCCCGGAGCCGCCCGGACCCGAACCCACCCACGTCCCACCCCAGGAGAACCGTCATGACCGAGCAGATGCAGGTACCAGCAACGAGTGAGAGGGCACCCATGACCACCGACTACGAGACCATCCTGACGAACGTCGAGGGCCGGGTCGCCACGATCACCCTGAACCGGCCGAAGGCCCTCAACGCGATCAGCAACCAGCTGACCCAGGAGGTGCTCGACGCCGCCATCCGCTATGACCGCGACGAGGACATCGGCGCGATCGTGATCACCGGGTCGGAGAAGGCCTTCGCCGCGGGGGCCGACATCAAGGAGATGGCCACCCTGAGCTTCTCCGAGGCCTACACCTCGGACATCTTCGGCGGCTGGGAGCAGTTCACCGCGATGCGCACGCCGGTCATCGCCGCCGTGGCCGGCCACGCCCTCGGCGGTGGTTGCGAACTGGCCATGATGGCCGACATCATCCTGGCCGCGGACAACGCGAAGTTCGGCCAGCCGGAGATCAAGCTCGGCATCATCCCGGGGATGGGTGGTTCGCAGCGCCTGACCCGAGCGATCGGCAAGTCCAAGGCCATGGAGATGGTCCTGACCGGCCGGACCATGGGCGCCGAGGAGGCCGAGCGCACCGGGCTGGTGGCCCGCGTGGTCCCGGTGGCCGACCTGCAGCGCGAGGCCGCGGAGCTGGCGGCCACGATCGCCGGGATGTCCAAGCCGATCGCCATGCTCGCCAAGGAGGCGGTCAATGCCGCCTACGAGTCCAGCCTGGCCGAGGGCGTGCTCCTGGAGCGCCGGCTGAACCACGCCTGCTTCGCCACCGAGGACCAGTCCGAGGGCATGGCCGCCTTCGTCGAGAAGCGTCCGGCCACGTTCACCCACCGCTGACCACTGCCATTCCCCGGACACCCCAGACCACCTGAGAGAAGGACCCCATGACCGAGATCACCCTGGATTCGAGGGCCAGTGACATCCTGGCCGGCGTCGAGCAGCTGCTGTGGATCGACGGCCGCGCCGTCGAGGCGGCGACCGGCGAGTGGCGCGAGGTGCGCAACCCCTCCCGCCGCGGTGAGGTCATCGCCCGGGTGCCGGCCGCCGGCCCCGAGGACGTGGACCGCGCGGTGGCGGCCGCCCGCACGGCCTTCGGCGAATGGCGCAGCGTGCACTTCACCGAGCGGGCCAAGGCACTGCTGGCCATCGCCGCCGACATCGAGGCCGAGGCCGAGAAGTTCGCGCGGCTGACCGCCCTGGACACGGGCAACGCCCTGCGGACCCAGGCCCGGCCGGAGGTCGCCACGCTGGTGTCCCTGTTCCGCTACTTCGCGGGCGTGGCGGGGGAGTCCAAGGGCGTCACCCTGCCCGCCGGGGACCAGCAGCTGCAGTACACCCGCCGGGAGCCGCTGGGCGTGGTCGCGTGCATCCTGCCCTGGAACTCGCCGCTGATGATCGCGGCCTTCAAGGTCCCCGCGGCCCTGGCCGCGGGCAACACGGTGATCCTCAAGGCGGCCGACGACGCCCCCCTGACGATCCAGTACCTGGCCCAGGTCTGCCAGCGGCACGTGCCGGCCGGCGTCGTGAACTCCCTGACCGGTCGCGGCTCGGTGATCGGCAACGCCCTGTCCACCCACCCGGGCGTGGACAAGGTCTCCTTCACCGGTTCCACCGAGGTGGGCCGCGGCGTGGCCGCGAAGGCCTCCGAGCGGCTGGCGCACCTGTCCCTGGAACTGGGCGGCAAGAACCCCTCCATCGTGTTCCCGGACGCGATCGAGGACGAGGGCATCCTGGACGGCCTGATGCTCTCCTCGCGCTTCGCCCGGCAGGGCCAGTCCTGCACGGCGGGATCCCGGCTGTTCCTGCACGAGGACATCTACGACGAGATGCTGGACAAGCTCGCCGCCCGCCTGGGGGCGATGGTCGTCGGCGACCCGCTGGACGAGGCCTCGGACATGGGCGCGGTGATCAACCAGTCCCAGTTCGACCAGATCAGCGGTTACCTCGAGGAAGGGCGCAACCACCCCGACCTGACGACCGTGCTCGGCGGGAACGTGCCCGCGGACGGCCCGCTGACCGAGGGCTTCTACCACGTGCCCACCATCTTCGGCGGGGCCCGCAACGACTTCCGGCTGTCCCAGGAGGAGATCTTCGGACCGGTGCTGGTGGCCATCAAGTGGAAGGACGTGGACGAGGTGGTCAAGATGGCCAACGACTCCCACTACGGTCTGGCCGCCTACGTGTGGACCCACGACCTGGACAACGCGCTGAACACCGCCCACCGGATCGAGTCCGGCTGGGTGCAGGTCAACCAGGGCGGCGGGCAGGTCGTGGGCCAGTCCTACGGCGGGTACAAGCAGTCCGGCATGGGCCGCGAGGCCTCGCTGGAGGGCATGCTCGAGGGCTTCACCCAGATCAAGCAGGTCAACGTCAGGCTGCGGGGCTGACCATGACCGGAGAGCAGACCGGACAGCCCACCCGCCTGCCGCTGGAGGGCATCACCGTGATGGACCTCTCCCGGGCCCTGGCCGGACCGTACTGCACGGCCCTGCTCGGGGACCTCGGGGCGAGGATCATCAAGGTGGAGTCGGCCAAGGGCGGGGACTCCACCCGCACCTGGCCGCCCTTCGAGGACGAGCACTCCCTGTACTTCGACTCCACCAACCGGAACAAGGAGTCGATCGCGGTCGACTTCTACTCCGACCAGGGGCGGGAGCTGCTCTGGAACCTGGCCGCCTCGGCCGACGTGCTGGTGGAGAACTTCCGTCCCGGGGTCCTGGCCACCATGGGCCTGGACCCGGAGCGGCTGCGCGAGGCGAACCCCGGACTGGTGATCGCCTCGGTCTCCGGCTTCGGCACCACCGGACCGCTCGCCCAGGCCGCCGGGCTGGACCAGGTCGCCCAGGGCATGTCCGGGCTGATGTCCGTCACCGGGCCCGACGCCGATTCCCCCACCCGGGTGGGGGTGCCGGTGATGGACCTCTACGCGGGCGTGTTCACCGCCGTCGGGGTGTGCGCCTCGCTGGCCGGCCGCGCCGGCAACGGTGGCCGGGGCCACCAGGTGGGCACCTCCCTGCTGGAGGCGGGCCTGGCCATCTCGGCGTTCCAGGGGCAGAACTACCTGTCCACCGGCACGGTTCCGGTCCCGCAGGGCAACAACCATCCGGTCCTGGCCCCGTACGGGGTGTTCCGCACCGCGGACATCCCGGCGATCATCGCCGTCGGCAACCAGGCCCACTGGAAGACGTTCTGCCGGATCATCGGCGCCCCCGAGCTCGAGGACGACCCGCGATTCGCGATCGGCCGGGACCGCTCCGAGAACAGGCAGGAGCTCGCCGGGCTCATCGAGGAGCGCCTCCAGCACCGTCCCGGACTCGAGTGGATCGAGGAATTCCGTGCCGCAGGCATCCCGACCGGGCCGATCTACACCTATGCCCAGGCCTTCGAGGACCCGCAGGTGCAGGCCCTGCAGATGGTGCAGCGGGTGGAGCGGATCGACGGCTCGCCGCTGCCGCTGTTGCGCGGCCCGCTGAGCGTGGACGGCGTGCCGGCCGGGGTGCGCAAGGCCCCGCCGGCCCTCGGTGAGGACACCCGCGCCGTCCTGGAGGGGCTCGGACTGGACGAGGGCCAGATCGCCGGGCTCGTCGAGGCGGGCATCGTCACCGAGACGGTGCGTCCATGAGCGCAGCGGTGCCGGCGGCGGGGGAGCCGACCCGGCCGGGAGGGTCGGTGCAGGTCTCCAGGTCAGGACAGATCGCCACGATCACCCTGTCCAATCCGGGCCGGCGCAACACCATGACCGAACGGATGTGGCTCGGCCTGGTCCCGGTCTGCCGGGACCTCGCCGAGGACCCGGACGTCCGGGTGGTCGTGGTGCGCGGTGACGGGACGGACTTCTCCGCGGGCGCGGACATCTCCGATCTGGACAGCATCCTGAGGACCGAGGAATCGGGCCGTCACGACGGCGGCGCGGTCGCCCGGGGCGAGGCGGCCCTGGCCGGTCTGCACAAGCCGACCCTCGCCGCCGTCCAGGGGTACTGCCTGGGCGGGGCGTGGCAGATCGCGGCGGCCTGCGACATCCGCCTGGCCTCGTCGGACGCGACCTTCGGCATCACGCCGGCCAAGATCGGGATCGTCTACCCGGTGGCCGGCATCGAACGCCTGGTGCGCATCGCCGGCCCGTCCACGGCCAAGTACCTGCTGTTCAGCGGTGACTTCGTGGACGCCGAGCGCGCCCACGGGCTGGGCCTGGTCCAGGCCGTCCACCCGGCCGACACCTTCTGGGACGACGTGGACGACTTCGCCCAGCGCCTGGCCTCCCGGTCGCAACTGTCGATCCAGGCCATGAAGGACATCGTGGACGTGGCGGCCGCGGGCGGGGACCTGGCGCCGGTCAGCGACCACTGGCAGGAGCAGATGGCCGCCAGCCAGGACCCCGCCATCGGGGCCCGGGCGTTCCTGGCCAAGCAGACCCCGCGGTTCACCTGGAACGGCGGGCCCGACTCCGTGCGCCGGCCGGGCACCCGGGTGGTGGATGCGGGCAGCGCGTCATGAGCAAGACCCTCCGGACCGACCCCGTGGGCGAGGCGCACCGGCACTGGACCGAACGCGGGTGGGGGGACGCGGCCGACGGGATGGCCGCGGTCACCTCGCTGTTCCGGAGCCAGCAGATCCTGCTGGCCCGGATCGATGCCGTCCTGCGGCCGCTGGACCTCACCTTCGCGCGGTTCGAGATGCTCACCCTGCTGGGGTTCTCCAAGACCGGGGCCCTGCCCCTGGCGAAGGCCTCGAGCCGGCTCCAGGTCCACCCCACGTCGGTGACGAACACCGTCGAGCGGCTGGGCCGCGCCGGGCTGGTCCAGCGCCAGCCCCACCCCACCGACGGGAGGGCCAACCTGGTGGAGATCACCCCGCAGGGACGCGACCTGGCCCTGCAGGCCGCCCGGGCCCTCAACCGGGAGGTCTTCGGGGACCTGGGCATCGACGACGGCGAGGTGACGGCCCTGAACGGGATCCTCGCCCGGCTGCGGTACAACGCCGGAGACTTCGCCGAGGCCAGCCCGCTGATGACCCCGGGGACGCCGGGGATGATAGACGATCCGGCGACGCCTGCCGGGGAGAACCGCTGAGAGGAATTGATTTTTCGTTCAGGAAATGAGAAAATGAATAGGCCAAATTCCCGGTAGTGCCCCGAGCCGCTGCCGTGTGTCGCTTTGGCCTTGTCGAGAGAAAGGTGCACCCCACCCATGCGTCTGGTCCCCGGTCAGTTCGTCGTCCACCCCCACCACGGACCCGCGGTCGTGCTCGACCGCCAGGTGCGGCAATTGAAGGGCAAGGACGTGGCGTACGTCGATCTGGAGATCCAGGACAAGGGGCTGCGCATCTCCGTGCCCGAGGCCGGGATCAAGGACATCGGTGTCCGCGACGTCAGCAGCCACACCACCGTGCGGAAGCTGATGTCGTTGCTGGCCAAGCCGAGCGAGCACGTCGAGCAGCAGTGGTCCCGCCGGATCAAGGCCTTCCAGGAGAAGCTGTCCACCGGTGACCTGCCCCGCGTGGCCGAGGTCGTCCGCGACCTGCACCGCCGCCAGGCCGAGAAGGAACTGTCCATGGCCGAGCGGATGCTCCACCGCGAGGCCGTCGAGGTGCTCGCCGCCGAGGTGGCCATCGTCCTGGACATCACCGCGGTCGAGGCGGAGGACGTCATGGCCCAGGCCATCGACGGCACCCCGCTCAAGGACCTCGGGCTGGACCGAGGCAAGGCCGCCAGGCCGGCGGCCCAGCAGGCCGCCTGACCTGAGGTTCAGCGGGCCGGGTGGAAGACCGCCTCGGCCTGCACGAACGGCTTGGCGTCGGGCCCGTTCCCGGCGCCGTACAGCTCCACCTGCACGATCCGCAGCGACCTCCCGGCGTGCCGGACCCGGACCCGCGAGGCGATCTCGCCGCCGGCCGGCCGCAGGAACATGACCCGCAGTGACTGAAGGTCGTATCCGGCGCGGTCCGGCATGGCCTGCTGGGCCGCCAGTGCCGCCATCATGCTCAGGGCGCCGCCGTGGACGGCCCCGTGCGGGTTGCGCAACTCGTCCTTGCGCGCGAAGCCCCATCCGGCCCCGAAGGCGTCGGTGACCTCTGGTCGCCCGGCACTCGGGGCCGGCGTCGTGGGCTGGGCGCCGAGGACCTGTCCGAGGGGAACCTCGGTGTCCGGCCCCATGGGCAGGCCTGCCATGGCGATGAAGTGCCCGACGGCGGCGGGATCGTTCCCGTCCACGCCCTGGAACCAGCCGGTCGCCTGGACGTACTCCGTGCCGTCCGGCCCCCGCAGGGTTCCCGAGGCCATCCCGCCCGTGCCGTCGGCCACCAGGGTGCGGGTCCACGACTCCAGGGTGGTGCCGTCCGCGGGCAGCGGTCGCAGGACGTTCAGCACCAGTTCCGTGGTGACGATCCACTGCAGGCGGCGTTCCGCGGCGTGCAGGGACGTGGCCAGCGTGTTGTCCATGATCACCGCCGCCGCGGCGCCGAAGGGGCGGTCCTCCGGGTCCTGGACCCAGGGGCCGGTCGTCATCGTCCCCGTCCGGGCCCCGGCCACGCCCTCCTCCGGGCCGCGGAACAGCCTCACCCGCATCAATTGCTCCATCCGGCCCAGCACGAGGGACGGCCGGCCGGCGGGGGCGTCGCCCCGATCGTCCCGGGCGCCGTCCGCGCCATGGGCCGGGAGGGTGTCGGTTCCCCCGGGAAAGGGCGGCAGGGTGCGGTCCGGATGGGGTGCGGTCATTCCAGCAATGTAGCGGAGTGGCCCGGGGAAGCGGCCCGAAGGGTGCCGTGAAGGGGGACGTGGGGCTGCGGGAGCCTCGGCCTCGACCCCTGAATATAACGAAACGGTAAAGATCCCTGAGCAGCCTTCCGTGTACTGAGTGTTTGCCCGAGCAACCGCGTCAGCTCGCGGAAGTCCGGCCCTCCGAACCCGCCTTCCAGGACGGCCTCCCGGGGCCCAGAACCCCCGGATTTCGCGGATCTCGGGTTGAAATCGAAACTCAGCTCGTTAGGTTGGAATGGATGGCAGATGATGCAGACACACCACTGACCACCCGTCCGAACAGCCTCACCCTCCGCCCGTTGCGGGCCGCCGATGGTGCAGCGCTCTGGCAGTTGACGAAGGACTCGCAGGTCCTGGACCTCAACTCCTCCTACGCCTACCTGCTGTGGGCCAGGGACTTCGCCGACACCTCCGTGATCGCCGAACTCGACGGCGAGCCGGTCGGCTTCGTGACCGGCTACCTGCGGCCCGAGTCGCCCACCACCCTGATGGTGTGGCAGGTCGCGGTCTCCGAGGCCGCCCGTGGCCGCGGGCTCGCCTCGAAGATGCTCGACGCGCTCGTCGCCCGGACGTCCGCCAAGACCGTGGAGACCACGATCACCGCGGACAACGAGGCCTCCATCGCCCTGTTCACGCGCTTCGCCCAGCGCCACGGCGCCAGCCGCGAGGTCATGCCGCTGTTCACCGACCGGATGTACCCGGACGGACATGACACCGAATACCTCCACCGGATCGCGCCCCTCTCCGGGCCGCAGATCGACCCCATCCGAAAGGGACACACCATGGATACCACTGTCTTCAGCACCGTCGAGTCCGAGGTCCGCAGCTACAGCCGCGGCTGGCCCACCGTCTTCACCCACGCCAAGGGCTGCATCCAGACCGCCGAGGACGGCACCGAGTACCTCGACTTCTTCTCGGGTGCCGGCGCCCTGAACTACGGGCACAACCACCCGAAGCTGCAGGCCGCCGTGGCCGAGTACCTCACCAGCGACGCGGTCGTGCACTCCCTGGACATGATGACCCCGGCCAAGCGGGAGTTCCTGCAGACCTTCAAGGACGTCATCCTGGATCCGCGCGGTCTCGACTACAAGGTCATGTTCCCGGGCCCGACGGGCACCAACACCGTGGAGGCCGCCCTGAAGCTGGCCCGCAAGGTGACCGGGCGCCAGCACATCCTGTCCTTCACCAACGCCTTCCACGGCATGACCCTCGGGTCGCTGTCCGTGACCGGCAACTCGATGAAGCGCAAGGGGGCCGGTATCCCCCTGACCAACAGCTCGAAGATCCCGTACGACGACTACTTCGACGGCGAGACCGCCGACTTCCTGTGGCTGGAGCGGGTCCTGGAGGACTCCGGTTCCGGCGTGGACAAGCCCGCCGCGGTCATCGTGGAGACCGTACAGGGCGAGGGGGGCGTGCGCGCCGCCCGCCTGGAATGGCTCCGCGGCCTGTCCGAGCTGTGCGCCAAGCACGAGATCCTGCTGATCGTCGACGACGTCCAGGCCGGCTGCGGCCGGACCGGCACCTTCTTCAGCTTCGAGGAGGCCGGATTCACCCCGGACATCGTCTGCGTCTCCAAGTCGATCTCCGGCTTCGGCCTGCCGATGGCGCTGACCCTGTTCCGTCCCGAGCTGGACGTGTGGACCCCGGGCGAGCACAACGGCACCTTCCGCGGCAACAACCTGGCCTTCGTCACGGCCACGGCCACCCTCAAGGAGTTCTGGGCGGACGACACCTTCCAGCTGGGCCAGCTCGCCGAGGCCATCGCGACCCTGCATGACGGCCTGGAGCAGATCGCCGACTCCGTGGAGGGCGCCTCGGTGCGCGGCCGCGGACTGCTGGCGGGCGTGCGCTTCGAGGATGCCGAGGTGGCCGGGAAGGTCGCCGCTCGTGCCTTCGACAACGGCCTGCTGGTGGAGACCTCCGGCCCCGACGACGAGGTGCTCAAGGTGATGCCGGCCCTGACCACCCCGCGGACCGAGCTCGAGCGCGGCCTGGGCATCATCGCCGACGCCGTCGCCGCCGTGACCGGAACCGAGGTCGGTTACCGGCCCGGTGCCCGCGAACTGGCCAGCGCCTGAGCCACCCACCCCTTCACCACTGCCGGTTACGAGCACGATGAGTGTCGGTCCACACGGCGTGTCCCTGCCTCCGCCGTGCTCGTAACGGTCCACCCGACTGAAAGGAACCACCCATGCTGGTGACCAACCTGAACGACCTGAACGACACCGACCGCGACATCCAGTCCGAGACCTGGCGCTCGCGCCGCATGGTCCTGGCCGGTGAGGGCGTCGGTTTCTCCTTCCACGACACCGTCATCTACGCGGGCACCACCTCCACGTTCCACTACGCGAACCACATCGAGGCCGTGTACTGCGTGCAGGGCGAGGGCACCCTCACCAACGAGGAGACCGGTCAGGTGCACGAGCTCCGGGACGGCACGATGTACCTGCTGGACGGCCACGAGAAGCACACCGTCCGCGCGACCACCGAGCTGCGCATGGCCTGCGTGTTCAACCCGCCGGTCACCGGCCGCGAGACGCACGACGCCAACGGCGTCTACCAGCTCGTCCTGCAGGAGGGCTCGGACCGCAAGGTGCCGACGAAGGCCAACGTCGAGACCGAGGCCATGGCCTGATCGCCTGACCCCCGGCACCCGCCACGGACCTGGCGGCCGGTCCCGCTCCCACAATCCCCTCATCGGGGTCCGGGGGCGGAACCGGCCGCCAGGCCCCGTTAAGGGGTCCGCCGGGGTGCCGGGCGCGTCCGGGGGTGCATCCCCGCCCGTCAGGTCATCTGTTTGCCCCACCCCGTGTGACGCGGAATACTGTAGGTGAACGATCGGTCGGTAATTCGGCCTCCACCCCTGAAGTTCCCGCGAACGGAGTCCCATGACTGCAGCATTCCTGATCGGCGGCGCCCGCACCCCGGTGGGCCGGTACGGAGGGGCCCTGTCCTCCGTCCGCCCGGACGACCTCGCCGCGCTGACGGTCCGCGCCGCCGTCGAGCGCGCCGGCCTGGCCCCGGACGTGGTGGACGAGGTGATCTACGGCAACGCCAACGGTGCCGGCGAGGAGAACCGCAACGTCGCCCGCATGGCCTGGCTGCTCGCGGGCTTCCCGGACCACGTCCCGGGGATCACCGTCAACCGCCTGTGTGCCTCGGGCATGAGCGCCATCCAGATGGCCTCGCACATGATCCAGGCCGGTGCCGCGGACGTCGTGGTCGCCGGCGGCGTGGAGTCCATGTCCCGCGCCCCGTGGGTGATGGAGAAGCCGGCCAAGCCCTTCGCCAAGCCCGGTGAGGTGTACGACACCTCGATCGGCTGGCGCTTCCCCAACCCCGCGTTCCTCTCCGGTGAGTACTCCCGCGGCGGCAAGGCCACCTACTCCATGCCGGAGACGGCCGAGGAGGTCGCCCGCGTCTACAACACCTCCCGCGAGGACTGTGACGCCTTCGCCGTCCGCTCCCACGAGCGGGCGCTGGCCGCCATCGAGGCGGGCCGCTTCGCCGAGGAGATCGTGCCCGTGACCGTCAAGGGCCGCAAGGGTGCCGAGACGATCGTGGACACGGACGAGGGCCCGCGCCCCGGCACCACCGCCGAGGTCCTGGCCGGACTGCGCCCGGTCGTCAAGGGCGGCTCCGTCGTGACCGCGGGCAACGCCTCCACCCTCAACGACGGCGCCTCCGCGATCGTCGTCGCCTCCGAGGCCGCCGTCGAGAAGTACGGGCTGGCCCCGCGCGCCCGGATCCTGGCCGGCGCCTCCGCCGGACTGGCCCCGGAGATCATGGGCATGGGCCCGGTCCCGTCCTCCCGGAAGGTGCTGGAACGCACCGGCACCGCGGTCGGCGACCTCGCCGCCGTCGAGCTCAACGAGGCGTTCGCCTCGCAGTCCCTGGCCAGCATGCGCGAGCTGGGCCTGGACGCCGGGATCGTGAACAACGACGGCGGCGCGATCGCCCTCGGGCACCCGCTCGGCTCCTCGGGATCCCGCCTCGTCATCACCCTGCTGGGCCGCCTCGAGAGGGAGGCGTCCGCGGGCGCCCGCGGCCTGGCGACCATGTGCGTGGGCGTCGGGCAGGGGTCCGCCCTGCTGGTGGAGTCCGTCTGATGACGCGATCCCAGACACTGGAGGCCGGCGGGTTCACCACGCTGGCGATCGAGGAGCGCGAGGACCGGCTGGTGGCCCGGCTGCACCGGCCCGAGGTCCGCAACGCGATCGACCAGACGATGGTCGACGAGCTGCACGCCGTCTGCGTCCACCTGGAGGCCGCGCCGAAGGTCCTCATCCTCACCGGGACACCGTCGGACACGGAGGCCGGGACCAAGGGGATCTTCGCCTCCGGTGCGGACATCGCCCAGTTGCGTGAGCGCCGCCGGGACGACGCGCTGGCCGGGATCAACTCCACGATCTTCGACCGGATCGCCAAGCTGCCGATGCCCGTCATCGCGGCCCTGGACGGTTACGCCCTCGGCGGCGGGGCCGAGCTGGCCTATGCCGCCGACTTCCGGATCGGCACCGAGGCCCTGCGCATGGGCAATCCCGAGACGAACCTCGGGATCCTGGCCGCGGCCGGCGCCACCTGGCGGCTGAAGGAACTGGTGGGGGAGCCGCTGGCCAAGGAGATCCTGCTGGCCGGCAAGGTGCTCAAGGGCGCGGAGTGCCTGGCGGCCGGGCTCATCACCGAGCTGGTGGCCCCGGAGCAGCTGATGGACGCCGCCCACGCCCTGGCCGACCGGATCGGTGCCCAGGACCCGCTGGCGGTGCGCATCACCAAGTCCGTGTTCCACACCCCCCGGGAGGTCCATCCCGTCATCGACACCCTGGCCCAGGGCATGCTCTTCGAGTCCCAGGCCAAGTTCGACCGCATGCAGGCGTTTCTCGACAAGAAGAACAGGAAGTAGGCCCTCATGACCGAGACCACCGGGGCGTCCGCGCCCGAGATCACCCCGTCCGTCCCCGCCACCGTCGGCGTGCTCGGCGGCGGCCGCATGGGTGCGGGCATCGCCCACGCCTTCCTCATCAAGGGCTCCGACGTCGTCGTCGTGGAGCGCGATGAGGCCGCGGCCGAGGCCGCGCAGGAGCGCGTGGAGTCCTCGACCGCCAAGTCCCTCGAGCGCGGGGTGCTGGACGGCAACCTCGACGCGATCCTCGAGCGGTTCACCGTCTCCGTGGACCGCAAGGCCTTCGCCGACCGCGAGCTCGTGGTCGAGGCGGTGCCGGAGGACTGGAACCTGAAGGTGGAGTCGCTGCGGGCGGTGGAGCGCAACCTCGCGGAGGGCGCGGTGCTGGCCTCGAACACCTCCAGCCTGTCCGTGACCGGCCTGGCGAGGGAGCTGGAGCGTCCGCAGCGCTTCCTGGGGCTGCACTTCTTCAACCCGGTGCCGGCCTCCACCCTCGTGGAGGTCGTCATCGGTGAGCAGACCGCGCCGGAACTGGTGGACGCCGCCCGGTCCTGGACCGCGGGGCTGGGCAAGACCGCCGTGGTGGTCAACGATGCCCCGGGCTTCGCCTCCTCCCGCCTCGGCGTGGCCATCGCCCTGGAGGCCATGCGGATGGTCGAGGAGGGCGTGGCCACCGCCGAGGACATCGACAACGCCATGGTCCTGGGCTACAAGCACCCCACCGGCCCGTTGCGCACCACGGACATCGTGGGCCTGGACGTCCGCCTCGGCATCGCCGAGTACCTGGCCTCGACCCTGGGCGAGCGCTTCGAGCCGCCGGCCATCCTGCGGGACAAGGTCGCCCGCGGCGAGCTCGGGCGCAAGTCCGGCAAGGGCTTCTTCGACTGGAGCTGATCGCTCCGGGCTCCTGGGGAGCCCACGCGACCGTGGCCCGGACCATCACGGTCCGGGCCACGGTCGTCCTCGGCTCCCGCCCCGCTAGGAACGCACGGCGGCCGCCGCGGCCAGGGGGTTGTCCAGCTCCCCGGCGTAGGCGAGCGAGCCGGCCGGATCCGCCAGGTCCACCATCTGCTGGTTGTTGCGCAATTGCAGGCGGTTCAGGCAGGACAGCCGGAAGGTGGGCTCCAGCAGGCGCAGGGAGTCGAAACGGTCCGCGGACTCGGGGTGCCGGGCCCGGTACGCCGTCAGCCGCGAGGCCACCACGGCCCAGAAGCCCTCCTCGGTGATGAGCCCCTCGCGCACGAGCAACGGGGCCAGGAACCGCAGGAAGCAGTCCACGACGTCCGTCAGGATGGACAGGCCGTGGTCCTCGGGGTCCACCTCGGCGCGCAGGCGGCGGACGACCTCCGGCAGCAGGGTGCGCTCGCCCAGCACGGCGACCTCCTCGGCCAGGTCCTTGAGCAGCACCCGCACCGGGACACCGTCCCGCAGCACCAGGATCACGTTCTCCCCGTGGGGCATGAACACCAGGTCGTGGCGGACCAGGCAGTGCACGATCGGCACGAGGTAGGCCTCGAGATAGCGCTCCAGCCAGTCGGCCGTCTCCAGCCCCGAGCGCCGGACGAGGGCGGCCACGAAGGGTGTGCCCCGGGCGTCCACGTGCAGCAGCGAGGCCATGGTGGCCAGGGCCTCGCCCTGCCCGATGCGCTCGGCCGGGGACTCCCGCCACAGGGCGGCGAGCATCTTGCGGTAGGCCGAGTGCCGGTCCGTGGCCGCGTGGAACAACGGGTTCGAGTACCCGACGGCGGCCGTCTCCCGCAACAGCTGGACCCGGGACGGGTCCAGCTCGGGATCGTCGGCGAACAGCCCGGCCAGCCAGTCGTTGATCGCCGGCGTGGCGTCCATGTACGCCGCGGACAGGCCGCGCAGGAACCCCATGTTGAGCACGGACAGGGCCGTCTTCACGTAATGACGTCCCGGAGCGGTCCGGTTCATGAAGGTCCGGATGGACTGCTGCGGCTGGTACAGGTCCGCGGAGGGGCCGAGATGGACGAGGTGGCCCGTGGCGACATCCCCGGCGAACGTGACGGCCAGGCGGTTGCGCCACTGCCAGGGGTGCACCGGCAGCGGGAGGAAGTCGTCCGGGTCCAGCCCCGTGCGGTGGCAGGCCTCGACGAGGCGGCGCCGGAACACCGCCCGCTGCTCCGGTCCCAGCTCGGCCTCGAGCAGGGAGTCCAGGTCGAGCCCCTCCACGGCCGAGAACCGGGCCCGGGAGCTGTGGGCCGCGACCCACTCGAGCCGGATCGCCGATCCCGTCTCGGGCGCCAGGTCCAGGTAGTCCTCGGCGCCCAGGCCGAGCCGGCCGTTGTTCGCCACGAAGCAGGGATGCCCCTCGGTCATGGCGGCCTCGATCCGCTGGAAGTCCGCCAGCGGGTCCCCGGTGCCGGCCGCGAGTTCCTCCGCCGTGGCGGTGGAGTGCAGTTGCTTGTAGCAGTGCGAGGCGAGTGTGCTGCCGACCTCCTCCAGGTACACGGGCAACTGCCGGTCCGAGATGCCCAGGGGTTCCCGGAACGCCGTGATGAAGCGCTGGGCGTCCGGCGCGGCCGGGTGCCAGGCGGTGCCGTCCGGGGCGCCGGTCCCGTCCTGCGCCCCGGCCGGGACCCGTTCCTCGCAGGTCAGTGACCCGGGGTCGAGGTCCCAGTGCTCCAGCGCGTGGCGACGGGCCCGGAAGCGGTAGCGCACCCCGGGGCCGTGCAGGACCCACCGCTGCCCGGCCGGGTCGTCACCGGTGGCCGGGTCGGGGCCGGGGGCCAGGAGGCGCTCGTGCGAGAACTCCGCGATGGCCTTGGCGGTCACGTGGCGGTTCGCCGCAGCCCAGCGTTCCGGGTTGAGGTGGGGCACCGCACCGCTGGGACGCCCCGTCGCCGCGGCGAAGTCCACCCGCGTGCAGTACGAGAGCTGGGCCGTCTTGGCCGGGGCGCCATCGGCGGCGGGCAGCTCCACGCGCCCGGCCGGACGGAACCCACACCGGGCGTTGAGCGCCTGGATCGCCGTGTTGCGGGCGTCCGGTTCCACCACGACGCGCACCACGGCGGGGTCGGCGAAGAGGTGTGCCAGGGCCGCGTCCATCGCGGCGGCGCTGAAACCGGCCTCGGGGCCCCCGGCGCCGGCCGGATGGGGGAGCAACAGGTGCAGCCCGGCGTCACCGTGACGCCAGGGGTAGCGGCCGGCCAGCACCGAGTGGGCCGGGTCGTAGGTCTCCAGCAGGAAGGCCGGCAGGCCGTCTCGTCGACCGTCCAGGGCCAGCAGCGCGGCGTGATGCGGATCGGCCGCGATCCGCTCGTGCTCGGCCCGGACCTCCGCCTCGCCGGCGCACTCCATGCCCCAGAACCGGGCCCGCGGCGTGGCCAGCCAGGAGTGCAGGAGCGCGGCGTCCGCGTCGGGGCGGACAGGACGGAACGTGAACCGGGGCCGGTGGTCCCCCGTGGCTGTCGGGCTGGTCATCGCAGTGCCTCCTCGAGGATGGCGGTCGATCGGGTGGGTGTGGTGAGGTTCTCGGCACCGGGGGAGCCGAACGCCTGGAAGGCGATCCGGTCCTCGACGGCGTAGTGCTCCCGCCCCGCCAGGCGGTTGACGAGGACGGAATTGCGGTACGCGCCCATGCCGAGGTCCGGGGCCGTGAACCCGTGGGTGTGCAGTTCGGCGTTCTGGACGAACACGTCGCCGTGCACCCCGATGCCGTAACCGCGGTCCACGTCCCACCGGCCGTCCGGCAACCGGGACAGGCGGTCCTCGATGCCCCGCAGGAACCGGGGTTCCCGGTAGCCGTACCCGGTGGCCAGCACGAGGGCGTCGACGGTCGTGCCGTGCACCCCGCCGTCGTCGGCGTGGCGCAGGGTCAGTCGCAGCCGGCCCGCGTCCTCCCGCACGTCCTCCAGGGCGGTCGAGGTCCGCAGGGTGGCCGGAGCCGGTCCGTGGACGCTGGCCTCGTAGAGCATGTCGTAGATGCGGTCGAGCAGCTCGGCGTTGACTCCCTTGTACAGCGGTGCGTGCGAGGCACCCAGCCGGTCCCGGACCTGCTGGGGCAGGGAGGTGAAGTGGTCCACGTAGTCCGGGGAGGTCATCTCCAGCGTGGGCTTCGTGTACTCCAGGGGGAAGAACCTCGGCGAGCGGGTGAGCCATTCCACGTGCCGGTCCTGCCCCGGGCGGCCCAGCAGGTCCGCGAACACCTCGGCGGCGCTCTGCCCGCTGCCCACGACCGCGATGCGGCCGGCCTCCGCGAGGCGCTCCCGGGCGGGGAGGTAGCCGGAGGAGTGCACGACGCGCGGGTCCTCGCGCAGGGCGGCGGGGACGGCGTCGGGCAGGAGGGGATCCGTGCCGGTGCCCAGCACCAGGTTCCGGCCCCGCAGGGTCCGGGGCCCGTCGGGCGTGTGCGCGGTGACCCGGTAGGCGTCGCCGTCGTGCTCGACGGCGACGACCCGGTGGCCGTAGCGCACCGGCAGCCGGTGTGCGGCCCAGGCCAGGTAGCGGGAGTATTCCGAGCGCAGCGCGTGGAAGTCCTCCCGGATGTAGAAGGGGTACAGGCGCCCGGACTCCTTCAGGAAGGCCAGGAAGGACAGCGGGTGGGTGGGGTCGGCGAGGGTCACCAGGTCGGCCAGGAAGGGGACCTGCAGGTGGGTGCCCTCGAGCATCATGCCCGGATGCCACTGCGGTCCCTCCCGCGACTCCAGGACCACGGCATCGAGCCCGGCGGGCACCGCCAGTGCGGCGAAGCCGAGGTTGAACGGCCCGGCGCCGACGGCGATCACGTCATGGGTGCTCATGCCGTCACCTCCGCGGGGGTGAGGGCCCGGCCGTGCCGGACGATCCCGGCCAGGATCCCGGCGACGTCCGCGGACGTGGTGCGGGGATTGAGCAGGGTCAGCTTGAGGTGACGCCGGCCCCCGACGGTGGTGGCGGCGACCATGGCCTCGCCCGAGCGGTAGAGGGCCCCGCGGATCGCGTCGTTGAGCTCGTCGACCGCTGCCGGCCCGGGGGCCTCTCCCGGGGCCCACGGCCCCGGATCCAGCTCCGGCTCGTAGCGGAAGACGACCATGCCCAGGTGCACGGGAGCGGCCAGGGCCAGTCCGGGGCACGCCTCGACCTGCCGGCCGGCGTCGGCCGCGAGGTCGAGCGTCGCGTCGAACATGGCGCCGAGGGCCTCGTGGCCCACGGAGCGCAGAGTGACCCAGAGCTTGAGCGCGTCGAAGCGGCGGGTGGTCTGCAGCGACTTGTCCACCTGGTTCGGGCTGGCGGGGTCCCGGCCCGGATTCAGGTAGTCGGCGTGGTGGGTGATGTGCGCGAACCGTGCCCCGTCCCGGACCAGCAGGGCGCTGGACCCGATGGGCTGGAAGAAGGACTTGTGGAAGTCGACGGTCACCGAGTCCGCCAGCTCGATGCCGTCCAGCAGGTGGCGGCGCGTCGGCGAGGCCAGCAGCCCGCAGCCGTAGGCCGCGTCGACGTGGAACCAGGCGCCGGCGGCCCGGGCGGCCCCGGCGGAGGCGGCCAGCGGGTCGATCGCGCCGAAGTCGGTGGTGCCGGCCGTGGCGACGACGGCCAGGGGGCGAAGGCCCTGGGCGAGGTCGCGGGCGATCGCGCGTTCCAGGGCCACCGGGTCCATGCGGTGGTCGCCGTCCACGGGGATGCCCACCACCGCCTCCGCGCCGAGTCCCAGCTGGGACGCAGAGCGCACGATGCTGAAGTGGCTCTCCTGCGAGGCGTAGACCCGCAGTCCCCGCAACCGTTCGGGGAGGGGGCCCGGGAGGGTGGCCACCGCACGGTTGCGGGCCATCAGCAGGGCCTGCAGGTTCGACTGTGTCCCCCCGCTGCCGAAGATCCCGTCCGCTTCCGCGCCCAGCCCCGCCAGCGAGGCGGCCCAGTCCACGAGGCGCCGTTCGATGAACGTGGCGCCGGCGGACTGGTCCCAGGTGTCCATGGACGAGTTGATGCTGCTGACCCAGGCCTCGGCCGCCACGGCGGGCACGGCCACCGGGCAGTTGAGGTGCGCCGCGTAGCGCGGGTGGTGGAAGTACACCGCGTCGTCCAGGTAGAGCGCCACCGCCTCCTCGAGGGCGGCCTCGGTCGAGCCGAGCGGCACCTTCAGGTCGACGCCGTCGAGCCTGCTCTCGAGGTCGTCGGCGGCGGGACCCGTGGTGGGGCCCGGAGCCCGGACGAGGGCCTCCGCGGCCAGCAGTGCCGCCGCGCCGTGGTCCCGGAGGAAGTCCCCGGCGGTGTCCCCGGACAGGAGCACGCTCGCGGCTGCCGGGCTGGCCCGCGACGGCGGCGGAGCCCCGGGATCCCGGCCGGTGCAAGGACCGGCCCCGGTCCCCGACGGCGGATCCCGGCGGACGGCTGAACTGGTGGAGGTCATGGTGGTCCTTCCAAGTGAGGTTAGCCTTACCTAAGGCTGGACCATTAAACGCACACCGATAGGCTCTAATTCAACTGGCCATATGGACAGGGTGGCGCGGGAGGGTCGGCAGGGGAGAAATCGCTGTGCGCTGCGCCACCATCCTGTTAGGGTGGACGCAATACTGACCGATCGTTCAGAAAGGTAGTGCCCGGATGACCACGCAGACCGCCGCGCCCACCGTCCCCAGCTACGTCCTCGACGAGTGGTGGACCCCCGGGGCCGACTCCCGGACCACCGACGTCCTCGATGCCAGCACCGGTGAGACCCTCGCCCGGTACGGCGCGGAGGGCCTCGACCTCGGCGCCGTCCTGGAGCACGGCCGGACCGTCGGCCAGCGCGAACTGGGGAAGCTGACCCTCCATGAGCGCGCCCTCAAGCTCAAGGAGCTGGCCCTCTACCTCAACGAGCACCGCAAGGACCTCTACGAGCTGTCCCACCGCACCGGTGCCACGAAGGTGGACAACATGGTGGACATCGACGGTGGCATCGGCGTGCTGTTCACTTTCTCCTCGAAGGGCCGCCGTGAACTGCCGAACTCCAACGTCATCCAGGACGGCGGGATCGAGCCGCTGTCCAAGGACGGCTCCTTCATCGGCACGCACGTCTACACCCGCATCCCGGGCGTGGCCGTGCAGGTCAACGCGTTCAACTTCCCGGTCTGGGGCATGCTCGAGAAGTTCGCCCCAGCGTTCATCGCCGGCGTGCCGACCGTGGTCAAGCCCGCCACCCCCACCGGGTACGTCAGCGAGGCCGCGGTGCGGTTGATGGTCGACTCGGGGATCCTGCCGGCCGGTTCCCTGCAGCTGATCTCCGGTTCCGCCCGGGGCCTGCTGGACGTCATGGACTACCGGGACATGATGCTCTTCACCGGCTCCGCGACCACCGCCCAGTCCCTGAAGTCCCACCCGAACGTCATCTCCGGCGGCGTCCGGTTCTCCGCCGAGACCGACTCGCTCAACGCGGCCATCCTCGGCCCCGACGCCGTGGAGGGCACCCCCGAATTCGAGGCCTTCGTCAAGGCCGTGGTCACCGAGATGACCGTCAAGGCCGGCCAGAAGTGCACCGCGATCCGCCGCACCATTGTTCCCGAGGCCCAGCGCGAGGCCGTGGCCTCGGCGATCGCGGCCCGGATCGAGCAGCGCGTGGTCGTGGGTGACCCGCGCGCCGAGGGCGTGACCATGGGCGCGCTCGCCTCGTTGGCACAGCTCCAGGACGTGCGCGGCGCCGTCGAGGACATGCTCGCCGCCGGAGGCGAGCTCGCCTACGGCAGCCTGGACGCACCCACGGTGCGCACCGCCAGCGGTGAGGACGCCGTGGTGAAGGACGGGGCCTTCATGTCCCCGGTGCTGCTGACCTGGGCGGACGCGGAGAACGAGGTGGTCCACTCCCGTGAGGCCTTCGGTCCAGTGACCTCCCTGATCGGCTACACCGACCTGGACGACGCCGTGCGCCTGGCCGCCCGCGGCTCCGGCTCGCTCGTCGCCACCGTCTGCACCAACGACCCGGAGGTGGCCCGCGAGGTGACCGTCGGGATCGCCGGTCACCACGGGCGTGTGCACCTGCTCAACCGCGAGACCGCCAAGACCTCCACCGGCCACGGCTCGCCTGTCCCGCACCTGGTCCACGGCGGACCGGGCCGCGCCGGCGGTGGCGAGGAGCTCGGCGGCGTCCGTTCCGTCAAGCACCACATGCAGCGCACGGCCCTGCAGGGTTCCCCGAACCTGCTGACCGCCGTCACCGGCGTCTGGCAGACCGGTGCGGACCGGCAGATCGCCGGTTCGGAGGCCTACGGCGCGGAACCGGGCAACGTGCACCCGTTCCGCAAGTCCCTGGCCGAGCTGCGCATCGGCGACGCACTGGCCTCCGACCTGCGCCAGGTCACCCAGGAGGACATCACCGCCTTCGCGAACACCACGGGGGACACCTTCTACGCCCACGTGAACCCGAAGGCCGCCGAGGCCAACCCGTTCTTCCCGGGCACCGTGGCGCACGGCTACCTGCTCGTGGCCTGGGGCGCCGGGCTCTTCGTGGAACCGGCGCCGGGCCCGGTGCTGGCCAACTACGGCCTGGAGAACCTGCGGTTCATCACCCCGGTGGCCGCCGGGGACTCCATCCGGATCACGCTGACCGCCAAGAAGATCACCCCGCGCGTGACCGACGAGTACGGCGAGGTGGCCTGGGACGCCATCATCCACAACCAGAAGGATGAGATCGTGGCGACCTACGACGTCCTGACCCTGGTGGAGAAGGAAGACGTCACCTACAAGAACTGGACCGACTGACCCCGTCGGGCCACCTCGGCTCATGAGAGAGGCCGCCTCCCCGTCTGGGGAGGCGGCCTCTGCCGTGGGCGAGACGGCGCTCAGTCGCGGGCGCGCAGTCCGTCCACGATCATCGCGATCGCGTTCTCCTCGACCTCCTGGGGGGTGGCCGGCCCGTCGGGCCGGTACCACTCCACGAGGGAGTTGATCATGCCGAACATCAGCCGGGTGGTGGTCCGGGGCTCGATGTCGGCGCGCACCTTCCCGTCCTGCTGCGCGGTGATCATCAGCTCGGTGACCTTGCGGTCCACCGACCGGCGGCGCTCGAGCGCCTGGCGCTCGATCTCGGTGTTGCCGCGCAGGCGCAGCAGCAGGGTCACGTAGGGCTGGCGTTCGATCAGCACGCGGATGGTCGAGCGCAGCATGAACTCCAGGCGCTGGATCGAGGTGCCCGTGAGGGCCTGCTCGTGCTGGCCGATCGCCTCGAGGGGGACCAGTGCCTCGTCCAGGGCCAGTCGCAGCAGGTCCCCCTTGGAGGGCACGTGGTGGTAGATCGCCGACTTGCTGACGCCGAGCTCGTCGGCGAGCATGCCCATCGACGTGGCGTCGTATCCGTGGCGGTTGAACACCTGGACGGCGACCTGCAGGACGGATTCCTGGTCGTATCCGGGCCGGCCCCGCCGGGGTGTGGCGGTGGTCTTGGGCGCGGTGGGCACTGGTTGCTCCTTGGGAACAGTCGTCCCCCGGGGACCGTGTGGGTTCCCGGGGGACGCGGTGATCAGAGGTTGCGGAGGTCGTGGATCCGCTTCAGTTTACCCACCGAGCGGGGCAGGGACTCCGGGTCCACCACGTCGATCTGGCACGAGGAGCCGACGTGGATCTTGATGAGCTTCTGCAGTTCGCTCGCGGCCGCGACGGCGCGGTCGGAGGTGCAGTCGACGCGGCGCTCGATCTTCACGGCCAGCTGGTCCATGCGGCCCGGGCGGGTGATCTCGAGCTGGAAGTGCGGCGAGAGGCCCTCGACCTTCAGGGCCAGCTCCTCGATCTGGCTCGGGAACACGTTCACCCCGCGCAGGATGATCATGTCGTCCGAGCGGCCCGTGATCCGGCCCATGCGCCGGTGGCCCGGACGCTCGGTGCCCGGCAGCAGGCGGGACAGGTCGTGGGTGCGGTACCGGATGATCGGCAGGGCCTGCTTGGTCAGCGCGGTGAACACGAGCTCGCCGGGCTCGCCGTCGCCGAGGACCTTGGTCTCGTCGAAGGGGTCCAGGATCTCCGGGCGGAAGTGGTCCTCCCAGATGTGGCAGCCGTCCTTGGTGCGGTAGGACTCACCGGCCACGCCGGGGCCCATGACCTCGGACAGGCCGTAGATGTCACACGCGTGGATGTCGAACATCTGCTCGAGCTCGTGGCGCATCTCCTCGGTCCACGGCTCGGCGCCGAGGACGCCGACCTTCAGGGAGGTCTGCCGCGGGTCCAGGCCCATGCGCTGCATGGCGTCGCCGATGGTCAGCAGGTAGGTCGGGGTGCACAGGATGGCGTCCGGCTTGAAGTCGTTGATCAGGGTGATCTGCTTCTCGGTCTGGCCGCCGGACATCGGGATCACGGTGGTGCCCAGGTACTCCGCCGCGGCGTGGGCGCCCATGCCGCCGGTGAACAGCCCGTAGCCGTAGGCGTTGTGGACCTTCCAGCCCCGCTGGATCCCGGACAGGCGCATGCACCGGGCGCCGAGCTTGGCCCAGTCGGTGAGGTCCTGCTTGGTGTAGCCGACGACGGTGGCGCGGCCGGTGGTGCCCGAGGAGGCGTGGATCCGGGCGACCTCCGGCTGCGGGACGGCGAACATGCCGAAGGGGTAGGTCTTGCGCAGGTCCTCCTTGTCCGTGAAGGGGAACTTGGCCAGGTCCGAGAGCTCCTTGAGGTCGGAGGGGTGCACGCCGACGGCGTCGTACTTCTCCTTGTACAGGGGGACGCGGTCGTAGGCGTAGGCGACCGTGTGCTGGAGGCGCTCCAGCTGCAGCGACTCGATCTGGTCGCGGCTCATGGTCTCCTCGGGATCCAGTCCCGCGGTCGATTCTTGGGTGGTCAGGGTCTCAGTCATCGAAGGCCTTACTCGTGCTGGGGTGTGGGGTGTTCTTCAGGGGTGGGGGAGGGGCTCAGCGGGCGGCCACGGTGCGTGACCGGCCGCGGAACTCGGCGATCACCTCGGTACCGCCCCCGGGCAGGGACTGCAGGACCTGGATATCGTAGATCCCGCTGCGGCCCGACTGCTGACGGCGGTTCGCCACCGCGGTCAGCAACCGGCCCGGGATGCCGGGCTTGAGGAAGTTGATGTCCACCCCGGAGGCCACCGTCATCGTCTCGTCCGAGCCCTCGGGCGGGTTGCAGGCCATCGCGAAGGCCGAGTCGGCGAAGGCGAAGATCATGCCGCCGTGGGCGATCCCGAAGCCGTTCAGCATCTCCGGGCGCAGGGTCATGGTGATGGTGGCGTGTCCGTCCGTGACGGCCTCCACCCCGATCCCCATCCACTCGCTGGCGTGGTCCCCGGCCAGGACGGCATGGTGCTCGCCCAGGGGGCGGGCCGCGGGGGACGGACTCTCGGACGCTACTTCCGTGGCGGTGCCAGGCGTGGTCATGCGCGCTCCCAACTTTCTTTACCGAACGATCATTAGGTAATCCTAGAATGTGATGTGGGTCAAGTTGTGAAGCACCGATCCGGCCCGGGGCTGTTGACGGGGTCACAGGTGGTGTATATATACTGAACGAGCGGTCAGTAAATATGAGCGCGACTGACCTGACCTGACCACGGCGCGCGGCGATTCTCCTGCCAGCGCCGACACTCCAGAGAATGAGGTGGGCACCATGGCCGAACAGACGACGAGCGGCGGGCACCTGAGCGCCGTCCTGTCCCCCGAGGACGAGGCGGGCCAGCGGCGCTTCGACGCGATCATCGAGCAGGACTCCCGGATCGAGCCCCGTGACTGGATGCCGGAGGCCTACCGGAAGTCCCTGACCCGGCAGATGAGCCAACACGCGCACTCCGAGATCATCGGCATGCAGCCGGAGGCGAACTGGATCACCCGCGCCCCGAGCCTGAAGCGCAAGTCCATCCTGATCGCCAAGGTCCAGGACGAGGCCGGTCACGGCCTCTACCTGTACAGCTCCACCGAGACCCTCGGCACGGACCGCGACACCCTGAACGATCAGCTGATGTCCGGCCGCGCCAAGTACTCCTCGATCTTCAACTACCCGGCGCGCACCTGGGCGGACATGGGTGCGATCGGCTGGCTCGTCGACGGCGCCGCGATCGCCAACCAGGTCCCGCTGTGCCGCGCCTCCTACGGCCCCTACGGTCGCGCCATGGTGCGCATCTGCAAGGAGGAGTCCTTCCACCAGCGCCAGGGCTTCGAGATCCTGCTCGAGCTGGCCAACGGCACCGAGGCCCAGAAGAAGATGGCCCAGGACGCGATCAACCGCTTCTACGCCCCGGCCCTGATGATGTTCGGCCCCTCGGACAACGACTCCCCGAACTCGAAGCAGTCCATGGCCTGGAACGTCAAGCGCTTCTCGAACGACGACCTGCGCCAGCGCTTCGTCGGCATGATCGCCGAGCAGGTCAAGGTCCTCGGCCTCACCCTGCCGGACCCGGAGCTCCGCTATGACGAGGAGACCGGCCAGTGGATCCACATGGAGCTGGACTGGGACGAGTTCAACCGGGTCATCAAGGGCGGCGGCCCCTGCAACTCCCAGCGCATGGCCCGTCGCCGCGAGGCGCACGAAGAGGGCGCCTGGGTCCGCGAGGCCGCGTCCGCCTACGCCCGTAAGCAGCAGATGAAGGAACAGGTGGCATGACCATGAGCAACACGTCGAACAACGGATCGTCCGCCGGCTGGCCCCTGTGGGAGGTCTTCGTGCGTTCCTCGCGCGGCCTGTCCCACGTGCACGCCGGCTCCCTGCACGCCCCGGACGCCGAGATGGCCGTCCGCAACGCCCGGGACCTCTACACCCGCCGCAACGAGGGCGTGTCCCTGTGGGTCGTGCGCTCCGAGGACATCCTGACCTCGGATCCGGACGCCAAGGACGCCATGTTCGAGTCGCCCAAGGGCAAGGACTACCGTCACGCCACGTACTACACCAAGAGCGAAGGGGTGAAGCACCTGTGAGCGCTCCCTCCGGCCAGACCACGGACCACAGCCTGGACAGCTTCGGCGACGCCACCGCCTCGGCCACGCGCGTCACCCCGGGCAACGCCCTGCGCCCCGAGGACATCGCGCTGCAGGACACCGCCCCGGCGACCGAGGCGATCGCCCAGTACGCCCTGCGGCTGGGCGATGACGCGCTCATCTACTCCCAGCGCATGGCCCACTGGGTCTCGCGTGCCCCGGAGCTGGAAGAGGACATCGCCCTCGGCAACATCACCCTGGACCAGCTCGGCCACGCCCGCTCCTTCCTGACCTACGCCGGCAAGAAGTGGGACAAGACCGAGGACGACCTGGCCTACTGGCGCGAGGAGGAGGAGTTCACCTCCGTCCACCTCGTCGAGCAGCCGAACGGCGACTTCGCCGAGACGATCGTCCGGGCCCTGTTCCTGAGCATCTACCAGCACATGGTGTACACCCGCCTGCTGGAGTCCTCGGACGGGACCCTGTCCGCCATCGCGGCCAAGGCGCTCAAGGAGGTCGACTACCACCTCGAGCACGCCGAGCTGTGGACCCTGCGCCTGGGCTCGGGCACCGAGGAATCGGCCCGCCGGATGCGCCGCGCGCTGGAGAAGCTGTGGCCGTACGTCGACGAGCTGTTCCAGGACGAGCCGCTGTACGACGAGCTCGAGGGCATCGCCCCGCGCCCGTCCACGCTGCGCGAGGAGTGGACCGCCCGGCTCACCGACATACTCGGGCGTGCGGAGCTCTCCGTGCCCGAGGTCCCGTTCGCGATGGCCTACGGCCGTCGCGGCGAGCACTCCGAGCACCTGGGCTACATCCTGGCGGAGATGCAGGTCCTGGCGCGGAAGCACCCCGGGGCGACCTGGTAACCCGCTGCCCGTCCCCGCATCACCGCCGAACCGTGAAGACGGAGGAAGCACCATGACCACCATCCCCACCCCCACCGCCGGCACCAGCCGGCTGTACGAGATCGCCTCGAAGGTGACCGACCCCGAGATCCCGGTGCTCACCATCGCCGACCTCGGGATCCTGCGCGACGTCACCGCGGACCGCGACGGCACCGTCGTCGTGACCATCACCCCGACCTACTCGGGGTGCCCGGCGATGGACGTGATCGGCCAGGACCTCAAGACCGAGTTCCAGGCGGCGGGGTACGACAGGGTGCGGGTGGACCTGGTGCTCTCCCCGGCATGGTCCACGGACTGGATCACGGAGGAGGGCAAGGCCAAGCTCCAGGAGTACGGCATCGCCCCGCCCACCGGCAAGGGACACCGTGGCACGGTGACCCTCGGCATGGCAGTGAAGTGTCCTCGCTGCCACTCGCTGAACACCCGCGAAATCTCCCGCTTCGGGTCCACGGCCTGCAAGGCGCTGTACTCCTGCAAGGACTGCCTGGAACCCTTCGACTACTTCAAGGTGCTCTCATGACTGCAACTGAAACCGATTCCGCCCCCGCACGCCGTCGTGCGGCCTTCCACGAGCTCGAGGTGGCCGGGGTCCGGCGCCTGACGGCCGACGCCGTGGAGGTGACCTTCGCGGTCCCCGAGGAGCTGGCGGACGAGTACGACTACGCCCCCGGCCAGTACGTGGCCCTGCGCAAGGAGCTGCCGGACGCCGACGGCACCCTGCACGAGGTGCGCCGCAGCTACTCCATCTGCGCCGAGCCGAGGCCGGGCGAGGTCCGGGTGGCCATCAAGAGGGACCTGGGTGGCATCTTCTCCACGTGGGCGAACGAGAACCTCGCCGCCGGGGACACGATGGACGTGATGAGCCCGGCCGGGGCCTTCATCTCCAAGCACAAGATGACCGGGCTCAACGACCCGGAGTCGATCGACACCGACACCGAGCACACCTTCGTGGCGTTCGCCGCCGGTTCCGGCATCACCCCGGTGATCGCGATCGCCCGGACCGTGCTGGCGGCCAACGAGAAGGTCAGCTTCGACCTGGTCTACTCGAACAAGGCCGCCATGGACGTCATGTTCCTCGAGGAGCTGGCAGACCTGAAGGACCGCTACCCGTCCCGGTTCGCGCTGCACCACGTGCTGACCCGCGAGCAGCGGATCTCTCCGCTGCTGTCCGGCCGGATCGACAACGAGAAGCTGTCCACCCTGCTGTCCACCGTCATCCGCCCGGAGACCGTGGACGAGTGGTTCCTGTGCGGCCCGTTCGAGCTGGTCCAGATGGTCCGGGACGAACTGGCCGGGCTCGGCGTGGACTCGGACAAGGTCCGTTTCGAGCTGTTCACCACCGGTGACCCCACGAAGGGCCGCCCGGAGGGTCACATTGGCCGTCCGGTCGTGGTGGACGAGGCCGGCGACAACTTCGACATCACCTTCACCCTGGACGGGCTCCAGGGCGAGGTGAAGTCCCCCAAGGGCCAGCGCGAGACCGTGCTCAACGCGGCCCTGCGCGTCCGCCCGGACGTCCCGTTCGCGTGCGCCGGCGGCGTCTGCGGCACGTGCCGCGCCAAGGTCGTGGAGGGTTCCGTGGACATGGACGAGAACTACGCCCTCGAGACCGACGAGGTCGAGAAGGGCTACGTCCTGACCTGCCAGTCCCATCCCACCTCGGACAAGCTGGTCCTCAGCTTCGACGCCTGACACCGAACGCCGTCCCCGCCGCGATCCCGGCGGGGCCGGCGTCGTCCGTGCCCGGCGTCACCGCCCTGATACCCGCACCCACCGCCCAGGAGGCACGCATGATCGACCTGACCATCGCCGACGGGATCGCCGAAGTGGTCCTGAACGCCCCCGAGAAGATGAACGCCCTCAACGAGGAGGCGATCGCCGAACTGGGCGCGGCCTACGACGACGCCGCTGCCGCCGCCTCCCGCGGTGAGGTGCGGGCCCTGCTGCTGCGCGGTGAGGGGCGCGGGTTCTGCGCCGGTCGGGACATCTCCGCGGTCACCCCCGCGGACGACGACGTGATGGGCTACCTGGGGGACAAGGTCACCCCGCTGCTGCAGTCCATGAGCGCCTTCCCGGCGCCCACCTTCGCCGCCGTCCAGGGCGCCTGCCTGGGCGTGGGGCTGGGCCTGGCGATCGCCACGGACGTGGTCTACGTGGCCGAGAACGCCAAGATCGGCTCGCCGTTCGCCAACCTCGGCGCCACCCTGGACTCCGGCGGCCACTGGCTGTTCACCGAGCGCCTGGGCACCCACCGCACCCTGGACCTGATCTACACCGCCGAGCTGATCAGCGGGGCCGAGGCGGTCTCCTCCGGGCTGTTCTCCCGCGCCATGCCGGCGGAGTCGCTGCTCGAGGACACCCGGGCGATCGTGGCGAAGGTCGCCGGCGGGGCCACGGGGGCCTTCGTGGCCTCCAAGGGACTCGTGGCGCAGATCCGCGACGAGCGACTGGGCCTGTGGGACTCCATGGCGACCGAGAACCGGGCGCAGGCCGACCTGTGCGGCACGGAGGACTACGCCGAGGGCTTCGCCGCCTTCCAGCAGAAGCGCAAGCCGGAGTTCCGCGGGGTCTCCGGGACGTCCCTGCCGCGCTGACGCGCCGAGCCGTACCGCGCACGATGGCCCGGTCCCCGGTGGGGGGCCGGGCCTTCTGTCCCCCGGTCGTCCAGGCCCCCGCCCCCGTCCCCGCCGCCGGGGGCGGGGGCTGTGTCATGGTGCCGCGGGTCAGTAGAGTCGCAGGTCAGTAGAGTCGCGACGGGCCGACCATGACCACCGACACGTCTGTGAGGGCGCATGAGCGAGGACAGGCGTAGGGAGCTCGGCGAGAACGAGTTCGCCATCGAGGAGCACCTGCAGGAGGCGTTCGAGAGCACGATGGAGGAGGGCGCCGAGCGCCTGCACCGCACGTTCCGTGCCGTGGTCATCACCGGCCTGTTCGGCGGGATGGAGGTCGGCGTCGGCGTGATGGCCTACCTGGCCGTCCTGCACGAGACGGACAGCCACCTCCTCGCCGGGCTGGCCTTCAGCGTCGGGCTGATCGCCGTGCTGCTGGCACACAGCGAGCTGTTCACCGAGGACTTCCACATCCCGATCATGGCCCTGGTCACCCGCCAGGCCAGCATCTGGAAACTGCTCAGGCTGTGGTCGGTGACCCTGGTGAGCAACCTCGTGGGCGGCTGGGTGTTCATGTGGCTGGTGATGCAGGCCTTCCCCGAGTGGAGGTCCACCATCGCGGAGGCGGCCCACCACTTCGTCGACGCCCCCTTCTCCCTGCAGACCGCCTGCCTCGCCCTGCTCGGCGGCAGCACGATCACCCTGATGACCCGGATGCAGAAGGGCACCACGTCGGATGCGGTCCGGGTGGTCGCGGCGATCGGCGGTGGCTTCCTCCTGGCGGGGCTCCAGCTCTTCCACTCGATCCTGGACTCGATGTTCATCTTCGGCGCCATGCAGTCCGGGGCGGACATCACCGTCCTGCAGTGGCTGGGGTGGTTCGGCTACACCGCGGTGTTCAACATGCTCGGCGGCATCCTCCTCGTGACGGCGCTGCGCATCGTCAGGACGAAGGAACTCGTGGTGCACTACCGGCGCCAGTCGGGACCGGATCCGGACGCCCCCCGCGGCCGGTGACACCGGGGGCGGGCACGAGCGGGGGCCGGCACGGCCGGCGGCCGGAGGGCCCCAGCCGAGACCGGGTCACGGGGCGGCGGGTCCGTGCGTGCTCCCCAGGGACCCGGACATCATCAGCTCCAGGTCGGCGGGTTCCAGGACCGTGGTCATGCCCCACATCATGAGGGCGAAGGCGGCGACGGAGAGGATGAGCCACGCGATCGAGATCCTGGCCAGGAGCCTGAACTCCCGCCGGGTCGCCGCGTGCCGGTCCGAGGACAGCTCGGCCAGGCGCAACCGGGTGCGGTCCGCGGGGCTGAGGTGCACGGCGCCGCCGTGGAGACGGTTGGGGGCGGTGTCCGTGCCACCGTCGTCCAGGACCGCGACGGTCAGGTCGCCGTCGGTGTCCTGACGGAAGTGGTCGATCCGGTCTCCGTGCCGTGCCAGCAGGATGTCCTCGCCCAGCGCCCCGGGAGGGGCGGTGCTGATGGACAGGCGGCCGCGCCGGGGGGCGCGCCGGGCTGCTGACGGGCGAGGGGCTTCGGGCGACTTCATACCCCGAGATTACAGTTGCAAACAGTCTGTTCCGGCGGTGGCCCGGGGTTTTGTCGCCAACTTCACCCGGGTCTGTGATACAGGGGACAGGGTACTGAGGGTCAGCGGGTGTCCATGTCCTCGAAGATCACGAAGGTCGTGGTGTCCAGCACGGCCGGCAGCGGCTGGATGTTGTCGAAGACCACGCGGCGCAGGTCCAGGTTGTCCCGCGCGCGGACCAGCAGCAGGACGTCGAAGTTGCCTCCGACCAGGCTGACGTGGTGCACCTCCGGGATCCGGGACAGTGCCTCCTTCACCTCCCGCCAGCCGTGCTGGCGCAGCTTGAGCGTGACGTAGGCGGAGGAGCGCAGTCCGGCCCGGACGGGGTCCACCACGGCGCTGTAGCGCGTGATGACGCCCTCCTCCTGCAGCCGGTTGATCCGGGCGTAGGCGTGCGCTCGGGAGATGTGGACCTTCTGGGCGAGCGCGGTCACGGACTGGCGGCCGTCCCGCGTCAGCTCGGCCAGGATGCGCTCGTCCACGGAGTCGATCCGGGCTGGCACCTTGTCCATCGTCCCTCCTCGGTCAGCGTGGAGCGTCGGCTCCGTGGACCCCGGGCGGCAGCCCGAAGCATCCACCAGAGTATGCATGTCTGGACAATCTGTCCACGATCAGCCGGGATTGCGGCGACGAAGCATCGACTCCCTCCACACTGGTGGGTACAAAGTGACTACCGCCGTGAGCTGGGGCACAGGCATGTGCCTCCCGCCGGCGGGGAAACGTCCAGGAGGAACGATGAGCGACGACGTCCGCACCGACATCGCCGAGGCTGCCCGCAGCTTCGGCATCACGCCGGAGGACTACATGCTCCCGGCCCGCCACCTGATCCGGATCGTGGACCAGGACGGCACGGTCCTGTCCACCGAGGAGCAGGGCGCCGAGCCGGGCCATGACTATCCGGTCCCCGCCGATGAGGACCTGCTCGAGGCCTACCGTCGCCTCGTGGCCGGCCGGCGCATCAATGACCAGAACTCCGCGCTCGTGCGCCAGGGCCGGATGGCGGTCTACCCCTCCAGCCACGGCCAGGAGGCCTGCCAGGTGGCCGCCGCCGCCTGCCTGGGGGAGGGGGACTGGCTGTTCCCCACCTACCGGGACACCGTGGCCGTGATCTCCCGCGGCGTGGACCCGGTGGAGGCCATGACGATCTTCCGCGGGGACTGGCACGGCGGCTTCGACCCGCGGCAGCACAAGGTCGGCATCCAGTCAACGCCGCTGACCACCCAGCTGCTGCATGCCGTCGGGGTGGCGCACGCCGCGCGGTTGCGCGGGGAGGACACCGTGGTCGTGGCCCTGTGCGGGGATGGCGCCACGAGTGAGGGCGACTTCCACGAGGCGCTGAACTTCGCCGCGGTCTTCCACCTGCCGGTGATCTTCTTCGTGCAGAACAACCAGTACGCCATCTCGGTGCCGCTGGCCCGCCAGACCGTCGCCCCGTCACTGGCCCACAAGGCGGTGGGTTACGGCATGGCCGGCGAGCGGGTGGACGGCAACGACCTCGTGGCCCTGCTGGCCGTGCTCGAACGCGGTGTCCGGCTGGTCCGCGGCGGCGCCGGGCCGCTGCTGGTGGAGGCCCACACCTACCGGATCCAGGCGCACACCAACGCCGACGACGCCACCCGCTACCGCGAGGACGCCGAGGTCCAGGAGTGGCTGGCGAAGGATCCGGTGAAGCGGATGCGCACCTACCTCACCGACCGCGGGCTGCTCACCGAGGAGCTGCAGTCCCGCTACGAGCAGGAGGCCGAGGACATCGCCACCGCCCTGCGCGAGGGCATGAACCGCGAGAGCACCCCGGACCCCCAGGACCTGTTCGCCCACGTCTATTCCGTCCCCACTCCCCAGCTGGCCGAGCAGTCCGCGATGCTGGCCGAGGAACTCTCCCGCGAGGAGGCATCATGAGCACCACCCAGAACACCGACGCCGGCCCCCGGCCCGGCAGCGCCCAGACCGGACCGGACACCGGCGAGATCACGGTCGCCGTGGACGCCGCCCGGGAGTCCACCACCCGGGCCGGTGGCGCCGGCGTCCCGCAGCCCCGGCCGGAGTCCCCGGCCGCCCCGGTCCCGGCCGGGCCGGTCACGATGGCCAAGGCCCTCAACGCGGCCCTGGCCGATGCGCTGTCGGCCGATGCCGGCGTCGTGGTCTTCGGGGAGGACGTGGGCACCCTCGGCGGGGTCTTCCGCATCACCGACGGGCTGGCCGCCCGGTTCGGCGCGGACCGCTGCTTCGACACCCCGCTGGCCGAGTCCGGGATCGCCGGGATGAGCGTGGGGATGGCGATCAACGGGATGCGCCCGGTCATCGAGATGCAGTTCGACGCCTTCGCCTACCCGGCGTTCGAACAGATCGCCTCGCACATCGCCAAGATGTCCAACCGCACCCGCGGGGCCCTGCCCATGCCGATCGTCATCCGCATCCCGTACGCCGGGGGCATCGGCGGCGTGGAGCACCACTGCGACTCCTCCGAGGCGTACTACGCGCACACCCCGGGGCTGAAGGTCGTCACCCCGGCCACCGTGACCGACGCCTACCTGCTGCTGCGCGCGGCCATCGACTCCGATGACCCGATCGTCTTCATGGAGCCCAAGAAGCTGTACTTCTCCAAGGACCGGGTGGACCTGGACGCGCTGCGCGAGCAGTACGAGTCCGGGGCCGCGGACGTCGCCGGTCCGCGGGCGGCCGTGGAGTCCGGCGGGGCCGCCGTCGCGCGCACCGGTACCGACGCCACGCTGATCGCCTACGGTCCCTCCGTGCCCACCGCCCTGGCCGCGGCCGCCGCGGCGGCGGAGGAGGGGCGCTCGCTCGAGGTGGTGGACGTGCGCACGATCGTGCCGTTCGACGACGCCACCGTGTCCGAGTCCGTCCGCAGGACCGGACGGGCGATCGTGATCTCCGAGGAGTCCGGCTTCGCGTCCGTGGCCTCCGAGATCGCCGCCCGGGTCCAGGAGCGCTGCTTCCACTCACTGGCCGCACCCGTCCTGCGGGTGACCGGCTTCGACATCCCCTACCCGGCGCCGAAGCTGGAGCACCACTTCCTGCCCGGGGTGGACCGCATCCTCGACGCCGTCGACGACCTGCAATGGGAGGACTGAGATGACTGTCCGCACGTTCCTGCTCCCGGACCTGGGAGAGGGCCTGACCGAGGCCGACATCATCCGCTGGCTCGTCTCCGCCGGGGACCGGGTGGCCGTGGACCAGCCGATCGTCGAGGTGGAGACGGCCAAGTCGCTCGTGGAGGTGCCCAGCCCCTTCGGCGGCATCGTCACCACGCTGCACGCCGAGGCCGGCACCACGCTGGACGTGGGCAGACCCCTGGTGTCCGTGGAGGACGGGACCGGGCCGGGCGCTCCTGCCACCGGTCCCGGATCCGCCGGATCGGCGGCCGCCCCGACTGACGCCGACTGGGCCGGGACCGTCCCCGTGGAGGGAGCCCAGTCCTACACCGAGGAGGAGCGGGCCGGTGCGCACCCGGAGGCGGCGGCCGAGGCCGGCGTGGTCGCCGCGGATGAGGGCGGCCCCGATGCCGAGGACGATGGCGGCTCCGGCAACGTGCTGATCGGGTACGGCACCCCCGGGGGTGCGGCCAGGG